>JAEZFH010000157.1 GCA_023437885.1 Bacillota bacterium
CGCTCCGCTTCATATTGCGAAACCAGTTTTGATAACCCCAGTCAACAAGACCTCCCAGCCTCCACATGGTCAGGGAACGCAGCTTACCGTAAGTTTCCTGCTGCACAAGCTCCTTCAAATAACGGTATTCCGCCATAACACGGACTACCTGTCCGACGAGTACCCTGGCCCCGGTTTGTCTCTGTACCTCCAAAAGTCTGCTGCAATCCGCTTCGCTAAGGCAAACCGGCTTCTCCAGGAAGACGTCAATCTGCTTTTCCATCGCATAGACAGAGAAAGTAGTATGTAAATACGAGGGAAGACAAAGTAAAACAATGTCAATTTCTTCCTTCTCCAAAAGCTCCATACCCTCACTGTATCTTTTCGCCTCCGGCCAGATATCTGAGGCTTTGTCCAGCTTTGCCGGCTGCAGATCCGCAATTGCAGTCACCGTAATATCGTATTGATCTGCCAACGCCCTCGTTGATAAAAGGTGCGTGATACCCATTCCCCCACAACCAATGATACCAATTTTCTTCATTTTCATCCATCCTATTCTTAATAATTTTACTCCGGTTATTAATTAATCCACCGGCCTTACTAATTACCTCAAAATAAACGTAGCATAACGGTGAGCAAAAGTCAAGCCCCAGCTGCAGCTTGACTTTTCTAATATTTCACGCTATATTATTCAGGAATAACACTGGTACCGGTCTCCCGGCAAAATGGAGGTTACTATGAAGATCAATCAGCAATTTATCAAGAATTCCAATCTCAAGCTTCTCTATTCCATTATCCGGAATTGTCCCGGCACCTCCCGCGTGTCGCTGGCTAAAGCTACCGGTTTAAGCAAGACTACGGTTTCCTCCCTGGTAGAAGAATTGATCAGGAAGGAGTTTTTGATCGATGGAGGCACTGCAGAGAGCTCTGTCGTCGGGCGTAGACCGAAGCACCTGTACCTGACCGGGGACCGGCACTGCGCTATGGTGATTAACTGGGCACCCGGCAGCCTTACTGCCGCCCTGATTTATCTTAACGGCAGTATCCGGTATCAGGAAACGGTAATGCTTGAATCTCCGGAAGATTATTCTTCCTGTCTTAATAAGCTGATTTTAAAGGTAAGAAGTCAAAAAGCAGACTCTGCGGTAATTATCGGAACCTGCATTATTCTGTCCGCAATGATTGACAGAGCGAGCCATAAAATAATATCCACAACCCTTCATCTTGATCCGGAAGAGCCTGTGGTCGAGACAATTCGCCGTATCCTTCCCGATGAGCCTCTGGCTTTTTTAAACGATACCGCCTGCCTCGCCTATGCAGAAAAATATTATTCCTCGATTGAGGATAATCCTTTTGCTTTTATCAATTTGGATCAGGGAATTGGTGCGGCCATCTTTGTAGACGGCAAATTATTCGGTGATGCCAGCGGTATGCAAACACAGTTCGGGCATTATTCCGTGGATCCGAACGGGAGAGCCTGCGCTTGCGGAAACCGCGGCTGTCTGGAAGTAATGATCGGAGAAAAAGCGGCTGGTAAGCTTATCACCGATTGTGGAGACAACAAGCATTTCAAGAACTTGAATACGATTCGGTTTACCGATATCGGTATTGCTGCAAAAAAAGGCGATCTCACCGCCGCTCAGGCCATCAGTACAATTGCCGACTATCTAAGTGCCGGATTGAGTAACTTCATCAGCTTAATCCGTCCCAGCAGTATTGTTATCGGTGGTTCGGGCACCGGCCTGGGAGACGAATTTCTGTCCAAGCTGAAGCAAAATATCAAATCCCGGGGATTTCAGAGAATGGTTGATCAGGTACAAATTAATTATTCCAGCCTGGGTGGGGATGCCTGCCTTCTGGGAGCGATGCAGTATTTTTTTAATTATTATTATAGTTTTACAGATGATATTCATGGACGTACCTTTCTGGGATGATTCTTCTCTCAAAGATGAATGAAGCCATAAACTACCTTCCGAATATTGTGATAAATTTATATGGATTAAGAAAAACTATCTTATTATGAAACAGTGGATAAGATGAGGAAAGGATGTGAAATCCTGTGTTATCACAAGAGGAACGAAATGAAGAAGATCTTGAACAGGAGCGTTACCTGACTGAATGGAGCGAGAGAAAAGAATATAAAAGAAGTTTGAGAAAAAAAGCGAAGGATGAAATAAAGATGTCCGTCAAATCGACCTTTTCACAAAGGAAGGATTGAATTAGGGAATAAGAGTATTTCATAAAAATAATGTCACATTTTGTCACTTCTCGAATATTATGATAGTGGGAATGAGTCTTTCAAGTTCATTCTTAAATTTCTTAATTTAAGGAGCGATGATATGGGTTATAATAATAACAACAATTATAATGACCATTTTAACTGCAGACAAAGACATGTTCATGAAGTTCAGGGAAGTGTTATGATTGCAGAGCCTCAGGAAGATCCGCATAATCATAGATTTGCAACCGTATCCGGTGAAGCTATTCCTCGCGGACAGGATCATTTTCATAAGGTTGCATTCAGGACAGATTTTTATGAAGACCACTTTCATGAATTCTGCGGAGATACCTCTGGCGCAATTCCGGTTGGGGATAACCGCCATGTACACTTTTTAGAGTCGGTAACAACCGTAAATGACGGACACAGGCATGAATTCAGAGTTGCAACCATGATAGAAGATCCCATCGGTGAAGAATGTTAAGCATTCGCTCATGTAAAAACGGGTTATAGCTTTTATTTTACAAAACCACTTTTCTAATCGGCTGTTTTTGTAGGTATGCCTTTTAAAAAGGTGGTTTTGTAATTTTGTACCTGATACTCTATAATGAACTATCTCGATAATATAATTTCACGTCATTTTCGCATTTGAAGACCGATAAAAATTCCGGGAAACGATATTCCATGTTCCATCTTTATTTTAATTTACCGACTGCTGAAACGTATATAACATATTCATCTTCACCATCGATCCGAAGCAAATTATCGAATTCTTTTTGAACATATCCTGCGATTGCGCACGTACCACACTCAATACCCTCACATGCCAGATATAAATTTTGGCATACATGTCCAATGTCTATTAGCATCAATCTATGTGCTTCCATGTGATATCTCCATTCACCGCGACCTGGAATGCAGGACCATAAGAATACCACCGGTGCTCTTCCCAGCCACTGTGCCTCATCCTGATAATTTTCACCGCCGTAAGCATAGACCAGTTTATCCTTTAGATTGTCCTCGGCATGAGAAAACGCAAGTTTATGCTCCAAGGGTAAATAGATATAAATCCCTTTTTCCAGACCTGTTACATTATTCACGGCAATATATGTCTCAAAGGAATGTCTCCCACCTGCAGAAGGAACAGGACGAAGCGTTATGTGACCTGTATTTTTATATGCAGGGATCATTTTTTGCACCCCTTGAGTTGACCATAATAAAAAGGATAGTTCTTCTAATGTAATCGGTATATTTTTATAATCTCGTCTACTTCTGCGGTTATTAATACACGAGTATAAGTCACTTTGTTTAATTATGCCTTTATCTGCTGATGGAAGTTCAATTATTTTTAGACTACCATCAATTTTTTTCTCAACAGCTGGCGGTGGAAGGCCACGTTCTTGGTCAGAAACAAACTCACGTCCCGGAACGTCAAATCCACTTTTCATAAAAGATCGATTATTAATAAAAGAATTCATATCATATCCTCCTAAGACTATTTTTTCTAAAGCGGCTGCATATATGCATTATTAGTATTTATTCAAGCTCATACTCATTAATATCACATTCTGAAAGCACATGCTTAAGTATTGTCGACAATCCTATTATATTATAACAAAAAATAAAGTTCTAGACTGATAATTCAAGATGTGTTATGCTTGATCATAGGCTGTGTCTAAAAATAGAAAGAGCCTGCGCAAAACCAATTTCATTATGTTAAGACATCAAGCAGAAGTTCCTGCCATTAGTTTTTGAATTTTGATGAAGATTGAATATTTAACTGCACAAACGGGGCTCCGCAGTCATTCAAGACTGCTGCTCCCCATTTTCTTTTATTATTCTCGTTTGATTAATTAATGTCATACCATCCCTTAATAAGTCCGCCCATAAAGAGATTAAAAATACTGGCTTGAAATTCCGGGCCTTTTTTAATGTACTCCGGATTCGAAACAATGGGGCCGAAAGCCGAAAGGTACGCAAAGATTGCATCATTATTGATAGAACTGTCAATGTTTCCCGTATCGCGTCCCTCTTGTATAAAATCAAGGATCATGGGTAACGTATATTTCTTGGACATATCGTATATGAGCTTTCTCATTTCAGGGTCATCCCATGCCGTTGAATTGATAAATTGTTCACCAATTTTTTCCCGGCCTGAAATGCGTGTGCGAAAGAGAACCAGGAGTTTTTTAGTATAGGGGAGATTGGAGGAGACTATTTCATGATATTCCTTGATCAAATATTCTATCCATGCTTTCATGGCTTCCTTAGCCAACGTCTCTTTGTCACCGAAATACTTGAAAATAGTGACACGGGATACACCGGCCTTCGCAGCAATATCTGTAATACTCACATTCGAAATACCGCCTTCCGCAAAGAGCTCTTGTGCGGCTTTTACGATCATTTCTCTTTTTTCTTTTGTCCTTTTTTCATATCCATTCATAATAACCTCATTCTGCTGTCAGATTGCTCAAAATCATAGGCGAGTTTTCAAATAAATTCACCTAGTGAACAGGTTTACTCACTTTGGGAAAAGCTCACTTCGTGCTTTTCAACCTATCACCTTAACGCAAGTATAACACTGAAATGAACTTCTGTAAATGTGCGGTTCATATTCTATTGACAGATATGCACTGCAGTGATAAAATGAACTCAAATATAAATCAAGTTCATTTCATCAGCCTGAATTGATTGTTTCCAAGGAGGTATTGCGAATGAAAGGAATAGGGATACTGCAAGGCATGCATTTATGCCGCAAGTATAAAAGACTTAATGATGAGGAGCGCGAAAAAGTCCGTAACCGGCGTTTGACCGAACTTGTATCATGGGCCAGGGAGCAAAGTCCTGTTTACAAAGAGTTATACAAAGATATTGGGCAAATGTATTCATTAACTGATTTGCCCCCTGTAACAAAAATGCAGCTAATGTCACGGTTTAATCAGTGGATTACGGACCAGACAGTCACGTTGTCCCATGTCGAAGCATTCATGGAAAATCCGGACCATATTGGCCGCAAATTTATGAACAAGTATTTGGTTTTTACTACAAGCGGTTCTACAGGAAATCCCTTAATTGCACTTTGCGATAATACCACCAACAATATGATGGGTGCAATAAACACGCTTCGTTCGTTTACACGCAGGGAGGATTTGATATCATTTGTAATGCGTGGCGGAAAGAGTATTGGGGTATTTGCTACAGGAGGTTTTTATTTAAGCAATAGTTCCATTCGTGCGCGTCAATTGTCAAGGCCTTGGAAAAAGAAAAAATTTTCGATTACCAGCGCCTTATTACCCATTGAGAAAATAGTAGAACAATTGAACCAATTTCAACCAGTTATGTTAGGGGGTTATCCGTCAAATTTGGAATTGCTTATTGATGAGCAAAAAAGCGGACGTTTACATATAAATCCTACCATTATTATGACAGGCGGAGAATATTTATCAGAAAAGGTGAGGAATGAGCTGGCACAGGCTTTTGACTGTTATGTACAGACCACGTATTCCTGTACGGAGGGTGGAACAATCGCATGCGAGTGCACAGAACATCATTTTCACATAAATGATGATTGGTTGTTGGTTGAACCCGTGGATAAAGATAATAAACCAGTCCCGGATGGCATACAGGCTGAGAAGATTTTACTGACTAATCTGTATAATTATACACAGCCATTCATCCGCTATGAAATAACAGACCGTGTAGTTATGCATCATGACTTATGCCCTTGCGGAAATTCTTCCCCATGGCTAACGTTAGAAGGACGGACCGATGATGTGGTGCAATTTGTTCAGGAGGGCAAAGTAATTAAAATTCCTCCTCTGGCAATTTATTCCATTTTAAAAGAGGTTCCCAGCTTACGGAGATTTCAAGTTATTGTCTATTCTGAAAACAAAATAAAACTACGACTGGAGCCAAGGGAAGGAGTAAGCAAAGAAACCGCTTTTGTCCATGCAAGAGAAGCATTATTGCCATTTCTCGCTTCCCATAATGTTGATAATGTGACTATCCTGCTGTCTGATGAACTCCCAAAACAGCATCCCGGCAGCGGTAAATTCAAGCACATTATCTATCATTCTAAATGAAATAGCTTCTCTCCAGCAGAAATATAAACCATGGTTAGACAGGTGGTTGCTTGCTCCTAAAATCATGGATTACTAATAAACGACGGCTTTGACAATATCAAAGCCGTCGTTCTCTGTATTTAGAGAGCTTAGTTA
>JAEZFH010000167.1 GCA_023437885.1 Bacillota bacterium
ATCATGATCATGGTTTATGTTCATGATATAATGAAAGCGTAGTGAGGAAATCGAAAGCTTGCTTGCGATTTCCGATTGAAGCAACAAGATCATGAACATGCTTTACGTTCATGATATAATAAAAGCACAGTGAGCATGTTCCGGGCTTGCTCACAAGCATGCGATCGGATGAAGATATTGAAAAAGGGCTACCCAACGGATAACCCCTTTGTCAGTAATTCTATTATAGCATATTTCTGCTAAACATCCAGCCCCATAAAGGTTTCAAATATTCTGCATACCATCTTTTCCTGACCTTCCATCGGCATCTCGCAGAAGATTCGTAGAAGCGGCTCAGTGCCTGAGAAACGGATACCAATCCAACCTCCGTTCCTGAAATAAAGCTTGCAGCCGTCCAGATAAGAGATTTTCTCGATTTCCAGCGGAATCTCGGGAAGAAGTTTATCCACCAGAAGCATCTGCTGGATCTCCTCCTTCTTCTGCAGATCAAAGCGGTAATCCCGTTCCTCCATATAGGTACAGCCAAATGTATCATAAATATCCTGTACAATCTGCGAAAGCTTTTTTCCTACCACAGCGATCATTTCAACCAGCAAGGCGGCGGCATATACGCCATCCTTACCCTTGATATGACCACGTACGGTCAGTCCGCCGGAGGATTCGCCTCCGATGACTGCATCTGTTTCATTCATCTTGGAAGAGATATGCTTAAAGCCCACTGGTACTTCATAGCATTTTTCACCGAAGCTTTCCGCCACCTTATCCAATAAATGCGTCGTCGCAATATTGCGCACGGCAGAGCCCTTCCATCCCTTGTACTTAACAAGATAGTAATAAAGAATCACGAGTATATCATTGGGATGCAGGAACCGTCCGTTATCGTCAATGACACCGATGCGGTCGGCATCACCGTCCGTAGCGATACCGATATCGCAGTGATGGTCGATTACATAATTCTGAAGGCTTCTCAGGGTTGCTGCCGAAGGAGACGGCAGTTTCCCGCCAAACAAGGTATCGTGCCGGTCATGGATAATGGAAACATCGCATCTTGCCGTCAGCAAAATGGTCTTTAAGGAGGTCTCACTTACTCCGTACATCGGGTCCAGAGCAATGCGAAGGCTGCTCTCCCGGATGGCCTGCATATCTACCGTACTGATAATATTATCAATGTATTCGTTCAATGGATTAATTTCATGGATCAGCCCGGCCTCTTTCGCCTTCTCATAATCCAGTTCGACTTCAATGTCTTCTCCGACATCCTTAATATAGTTCTCAATCTCCTGCGTCTGAAACTCATCGGCATCACGGCCTCCGTAAGTAAAGACCTTGATCCCGTTGTAGATGGCAGGATTGTGACTTGCAGTAATCATCATTCCATAGGGAAACTCATGCTTCATTACATAATACATGATGAGCGGCGTAGGTGAGGATCGATTAATCAGATAGGCAGTGATTCCTTCCGAGGCAAACACAAAGGCGGCCCAGCGCATTGCTTCCTTTGATAAAAAACGGCGGTCATATCCTAATACAATTCCCTTATCGGTTACTCCTTCATCCCTCATTTTTTTAGCAAGAGCCTTTGAAAGCCTTTGTATATTTGCCTTGGTAAATTCCTCTCCAATGATTGCTCTCCAACCACCGGTACCAAATTTAATCATTATTTATCCTCCCTGTGCCCTAAGATGACATGTACATCATGACTTGTTCCGCTGGGCTGTTCCGGAATTTTCTCCACCGGCTCTCCGTTTAATCTTATCTCCTTCACACCCTTCATCACGCCTTGCGGATTATCGATGTGAATGTGATACTGCGCTCCGCGCCAGGTACGGTTTACACTGAATTCTTTCCACTCCGAAGGGATACAGGGATCCACAATTAATTCAGAGAGCCCCGGGCGAATTCCCAGCATATAGTGGGTTGCCGAGAAATATGCCCAACCGCCGGTTCCGGTCATAAAGGGATGTCTTGCTCTTCCAAAGCCCGTATGTTCCCTGCCCATAATAAACTGGCAATAGGAATAGGGCTCTGCCTCGCGGGTCTCGATCATATCATTCTGGTTGTAAGGACTCAAGGCGTCATAAAACTTCATTGCCCGGTCTCCGCGTCCAAGAAGGCATTCCGCAGCCCACGCCCAAGGATTCGGATGACTGAAGATCGCGCCGTTCTCCTTTAAGCCGGGGTACACTCTGGTGATAAACCCGATCTCCTCATCCGGGACGGTATAGGAAGGACCGTTCAACATGATGCCATAGGGAGTATATAAATATTTATCGATAGAATCCATGGCGAGTTTTCCCTTCTCGGGATCTGCCAATCCGGACAATACTGCCCAGGCATTGGATTCCAGATGGATCTTACCTTCTGCATCGGCTATGGTACCGATTTTTCTGCCGGTCTGGGTGATACCCCTGATGTACCATTCCTGATCCCAGAGCTCACGTTCACAGACCTCTTTGACATTCTTCTGCATTGCTTCATATCGCTCTACGTCTGTAGAATTGCCGGTAAACCTGGCAAGCTCAAGGAAATTACCCAGAGCCCAGTAATGCAGGAAGGATACCATGGCACTTTCACCGCCGCCCAGATTCAGGCAGTCGTTCCAATCCGCGCGAAGACCCTTGCAGACGCCGTGACTCCCCACCTGTTCATTAGAAAAGTCCAGTATCTTCTTCATATGCTCATATACCGTACCGCTGCCGCCATCGGCATAAGTGATAACTTCCTCCAGGAAATCGAATTCACCGGTTTCCTTAACATATTCCGTAATGGAGCTGACCAACCATAATGCATCGTCGGAGCAGGCCTGGTCGATACCATGAATTACATCGTTCTTATTGGGGGTAGGGATTACGGTTGGAGACTTGAAAGGCTTTGCAGTATTGTCCGGATCAAACCATTCCGGCTGGAATAAATGAAGTCCATATCCCTTGGATACCAGCGCACGAAGCAGTTCCACAATTCTCTGGCGGCATTTTCCTGGATTGGAATGCACTACAGTCATAGAATCTTGCGAGGTATCCCGGTAGCCCAGACCGGTTCTTCCGCCAACTTCGATAAAGGAAGCAAAACGGGAGAACATTACATTAATTTCTGCCTGGTACAGGGTCCAGATATTAATCAGGGTGTTCATTCCTTCATTGGGAGTCTGGATTTGAAGTTTATTTCTCTTGTTCATCCAATACTGCGACATCTGGCGGTATGCATCGTCAATCACGGCAAAGTCCGAATATTTTGCCCGAATTTTTCTTCCTTCCTCCCGGTTTCCTTCTCCCAGAAGAAATACAAGGCGAAGCTCCTCGCCTGGTTCCAATGTAATACGTTTATGCAGGGAACCGCAATGGTTGTTGCCCTTTTCGAAGGAACCGCTGCAAATACCCTTCTGTACGGCAACCGGATTATCCTCGGTATGGTATAATCCAATGATTCTGTCCCGGAGACAGTCAAAGCTGTCGGGAGTAAAATTGGAGGTAAAGAATTGGTAGCCGAATTCCTCATAGAATAAATCATGTTCAATGATGCCGTCCTCATAGGAGGAACCTGCTGCATAATTACTCA
>JAEZFH010000175.1 GCA_023437885.1 Bacillota bacterium
ATGGAATCTACCTGCTCCTCTGAGACGGCACCGGTCTTTGTAACTGTAAACTGCTTCACCTGCTTGTTCAAAAACTGGTCCAGAAAATCCGGGCCCTGCGCCTTCATGCCGAGACCTGCGGTCTCAATGATGGCCAGGAAGGATATTCCGTTGATCTTACCGTCCTCGGAATAGCCGTACACAAACTTAATTCCATCCTTATAGCCCGCAGAGGTTGATACCGTTATGTTAAAGCCCAGCACCTCATTGCTGCTGTTATAGGCTCTGCTGATGCTGTTGATGGTAACTCCTGCGTAGTCCGCATTGATGCCGGTCAAATCCGTATTTCCTGCCAGCGCTGTCAGTTCCGCATCCTCTTCAAAGGACACCGCTTTGGCAAATACCGCCCGGTTCGCCTCCAGAGTCTTTTGCTCCGCCTGTACTGCAATCGGAGCTTTGGTAATCTCATATACATAGCTTAAGCCCAAGCCGGATACCAGAGTAATAAGAAAAAGTGCAATCGCATCTCTGATCAGCTCGGATTTGATTAAGGGTTTTTTATTTTTCACGGACAGTACGCTCCTTTCCAAAGGATTTCTGCCTGGTTCCCTTCTCGATAAGCGGGACGAGAAGATTGCAGAAAATGATAGCATAAGATACACCTTCTGCGGAGCCGCCCATCAGACGGAACAAGCCGGTAAGCAAGCCAAGGCTGATACCGAATATAATCTGTCCGACCGGGGTAATTGGGCTGGTTACATAGTCCGTTGCCATGAAGAATGCTCCAAGCAGCAATCCGCCTCCCAATATATGTCCTGACACGAAGGTCATATCAAAGCCCTTTCCACCAAAAAGGAGAACAAATACGGCCAGGGACAGAATGTACGTAAGGGGTATTCTCAGCGATATCACTTTTTTAAATACCAGATATGCTGCGCCGATCAAAATAGCTACTGCACTGGTCTCGCCGATGGTTCCTCCCACATTGCCGATCAGCATAGGCAGTAAATCTACGGACTCCCCGGCTTTTAGTGCGGCCAGTGGGGTCGCCCCGGATACACCGTCCAATGCTGCAAAACCGTGTTTCATATAATCTGATGCAGCCGGAGAACTAATTTTCTCCACCATAAAGCTGGTCATACGCACCGGAAAACTGATCAAAAGAAAAGCACGGGCCGCCAGGGCCGGATTCATAAAGTTCTGACCCAGTCCGCCAAACAGCATTTTTACAATCAATATCGCGAATACACTGCCGACGATTGCCATCCATAGCGGAAAACCGGCAGGCAGATTATACGCCAGTAACAGCCCCGTAACCACTGCGCTGTAGTCACCGATGGTGGCAGGCAGCTTCATAAGCCGGCAATAAAAATATTCTGTAAGCACACAGGCTGCAACGGTAACTGCAATTACAGTCAATGCATTAATTCCAAAATAATATACCCCGAAGATACCCGCAGGTAATAATGCCAGAATGACATCCCTCATAATGCTTTTTGTTGTAATCGGGCTTCTGGAATGGGGAGCTGCCGATACATGAAATAAATCACTCAACGTTTACACCTCTTTCATAATTGTATGATAGGATTTATGCCTTTTTTCTCTTACCCAGTATGCTGTTGCGCGTCTGCATAATCGACTGGGATAAGCTTCTCTTGGCCGGACAGATATAGGAACAGCAGCCGCAGCCGCAGCATTCCATTCCGTCTGCCTTCACAAATCCATCCTCATCACTGCGATTGGCAAGAGCTGCAAGCTGGTAGGGCATCAACTGCAGCGGGCATTTCTCGGTACACTTTCCGCAGCGGATGCAGGGACTTTCCGCAACTGCCGCTGTATCCTTCTTTAAGCCGAGAAGCGCGGAAGAGGTCTTCATAACCGGAACACTGCAATTATAAAGAGCAATTCCCATCATCGGTCCTCCGGATATCATTTTCTGCGGGAGCTCCGTAAAGCCTCCTGCTGCCTCTAGAATTTCCCGATAATCGGTTCCGATGGCTACGTTAAAGTTCTGAGGATTTTTTACCGCATCACCGGAAACGGTAACAATGCGGCGAATCAATGGAGTGCTCATTGCCACCGAGTTATAAACTGCAATCACTGTATCAATATTATCCACAACGCAGCCTACATCCGCCGGAAGCTTCCTGGAATTGAGCTTTCTCTTCGTGAGCGCATATACCAGCTGGCGTTCGCCGCCCTGCGGATACTTGGTTTTCACTTCCCTGACCTCAATCCTGCTCTCACCCACGGTCATTTCTTTTAGTAACTTGATCGCCTTCGGCTTATTATCTTCAATGGCGATAATTCCCTTCGCATTCTCAAAGAGCCTCAGCATTACCCTGAGCCCGCCGATAATTTTCTCCGGCTCCTCCAGCATCATGCGGTAATCGGAGGTCAGATACGGTTCGCATTCCGCACCGTTAACAATTACATAATCAATCTTACTGTCGTCCTTGGGAGTAAGCTTAACATGAGTCGGGAAGCCTGCACCTCCGAGACCTACGATACATGCTTCCTTCACATAACTGCGGATTTCTTCTTTTGTCAGCTTGTTATAATCACGCTTATTTCCAAAACCTTCTATCTTCTGGTATTCGTTATCGTTTTCTACGATGATGGCTTCAACCATGTTTCCTGATACCGTCAGCCTTTTCTCAATTTCCTTCACTGTTCCGGATACTGCGCTGATTACATGTGCAGAGATAAAGCCTCCCGCCTCGGCGATCCTCTGACCGACCAGAACCCTGTCACCTTTTGCTACGACCGGTTTTGCAGGCGCACCTATGTGCTGTACCAGCGGATACACCAATTCACCTTTAGGTAAAAGAACCGCAGTGGGCTTATCCATCGTCAGGTCTTTGCCATCATACGTGTGGATCCCCCCCGGGAATGTTGACCTACCCATAACCCTTTTTCCTTCTTTCTTTCAATATTATTGTAGTTATTCCATGAACAAAGGCAGTTTTTTGTTAAATAAAAAACAGTCTTTGTTAAGTACAAAACTAAGTTTGTTAAGCATAAAACAATGAATCTGTTCTTAAAAACACAAACTTGATTATATCACAATAAAACGAAATATGACAGAATAG
Organism: Bacillota bacterium; assembly: GCA_023437885.1. Taxonomy (GTDB): domain Bacteria; phylum Bacillota; class Clostridia; order Lachnospirales; family Lachnospiraceae; genus Mobilitalea. The sequence goes on from JAEZFH010000175.1 coordinate 3,072, forward strand.
TTATTTAATTAACAATAAACAGAGCTTTTTACCTCCTTGGTTCCCGACATAATGTCTATAAATCAGCCGAAATTTTTTACCATTTATTACATTGTGCTTTATAGTGCATAATGTTAAAATATAGAAGGCGCTGTCACAATATGCAGGCTGCTTTGTTTTATCAATATTTTTCGTAATAATCATGAGGAATACTTAAGAGCACTCTCGAAGGCTTTTGCATTTTTATTAGACTATTCTGATATTTATTAAATCAGAGGCGCAAAGGACCGACGTTTCATATAGCGTATCAGCTTTATATTCACTGATCATAGACGTATGATACTATGGGTGCTAAATACTATGGGAGGGTTTATTATGGGTATTATTAAAACAATCAAAAAATTCTTATTCGGCCGAAAGAATACACAGGTGTTTCTCCTTCGGCTTTCCGCAATCGTACTGGGTTTATTAGTTACCGTATCGCTTTTGGGGCTGATCAGTCCGACCGTCTTTCGCTATGCAATCCCTGTCGTTCTTGTGATCTTAATTGCTGTATCGGCAACGCTCTTGCTGATGCTGATGCAATTTATGAAAGCCATCCGGCTCATTGATAAGAACGCCGTCATACTGTCTCAGGGTAATCTGAATATTGATGATATCATATCTGAAAAAACAAGGGGCCTGGAAATTCTTACTTCTTCCTTCAATGACATGAAACGCAATCTGTTAAGCTATATCGAATCCACAAAGGGCAATGTCATTATTCTGTCCGATGCCGTCGATAAGGTAACAAAGAGCATTGATATGACCTACAAGGGCAATGAACAGATTGCAACCAATATCAGTACTGTTGCTGAGAAAGCACAGGAGCAGCTTACCATCGCCAAGCAGACCCTGCAGGGAATTGAGAAGGTCAGTCTTGGTGCCGACCGTATTACTACCACCCTTGGAAGCATTGAAGATTTTGTGGAAACTACAGTTAAACTTACCACGGACGGAGCCAGCCAGCTAGACAATTATTCGGGCCAGATGCAGCTGATTTCCTCCAACCTGGATGAAACCTCCAGCTTCATTAAGACCTTGAATTCCAATCTTTCCGAGATCAACGAGTTCGGCAATCTGATCATGAATATTACAGGGCAATTAAATCTCCTGTCTTTGAACTCCCGGGTAGAAGCTGCCCGTGCCGGGGATGCCGGAAAGGGCTTTGCCGTAGTTGCCATGGAGATGAACAAGCTGTCCGACGCCACCAAGGAAAGTGTAACGCAGATTAATAACCTGCTCACAAGCATTCTTAAGAGCAACGCAAAGGTCAGCGAGAGTATCCAGAATGTTACAAATACCTTTACCATGAGTAAGGAAATCTTTAATTCTATGAAGGATTCCTTCTATACAATCAATAGCAATGCTAATATTTTGAATTCGGATATCAAAAAGGTGTACGAAGAATCCGTCATGATCAGCGAAAGCACGAAAGCAATCAGTGAGCAGGGTTCCATACTCCATGATGCCTCCAATGAAATCTCCAACATCACTCAGGATGTTGCCGCCGTAACACAGGAGGAGCTTGCAGAGAACGAAGAGATCAACGAACAGGCAATTTCCCTTAAGAAGATGCTTTCCAGCATCGAGAACCTGCTGAAACGGTATAAAACCTCGATTCTTCCGGCAAGCCAGTCCAGTTCCAAGCGGCTTAAACTTGTGATGCTAAGTCCGAATAACGATTCTTTCTGGCAGTCTGTAAGGCAGGGAGCACTTTATGCGCAAACCGAATTAAAGGATAAGAATGTGGAGGTTGAGTTCATCAGCTTTGACAAGGCGGACCACAGCATCGTCGCTACACTGGATAAAATAATTGAAGACGGCTGTGACGGCTTAATCCTTCCGGGCTTTGTGAAAGGTCTCGAAGATTGTGCGCAGAAGGCTATATTAAAGAAAATACCCATTATGACCTATAACGGTGACTTCGCGGACACCTCGAAGCGTCTGTCCTACTTTGGCCCGAATATTCAGGCCGAGGGAACCCTGGCTGCCGAGATTCTTGCCCGGAGCATTGAGGAAGAAGGAAAAATCATTATCTTTAGAGGCAATACCTCTTCCTCCATTAATGCAATGCGAAGAGACGCGGCTGCAGCCAAGCTGGCCAAGTACTCCGACATCAAGATCGCATCGGAAATCGATGATATCGAGGATTCTTCCCAGGTATATAAGAAGCTGAAGGAGGTACTCTACTACTCACCGGATGTGAATGGCATCTTAGTCATCGGCGGAGGAGCCCAAGGCGCTGCAAGAGCGATTGAGGAATTAAAGCTCATCGGCAAGATCAAGCTGTTCAGCTTTGATTACAGTGATGAGATTATCAGCTTGATCAGGAAGGGCATTGTTCACATGGTATTTAAGCAGGATTATTTTGGACAGGGACATGACCCGATCATCTATCTATATAATTATCTGGTGACAAATGAGACTCCGGAAAAGGTTACCTACACCAGAACCGAGGTTATTGACAAATATAGTGTAAGTGATCAGTAACATACATAAACATGGCAAACGGCAAGCCGCTTGTCTTATTCTTCACAAAAAAGAGATCGGTGCTTTCGCATACTACCAGCCTGTGCGAAGACTCCGATCTCTTTTATTAACTTTGCTTCCAGCCGGATTAAAATGCTGTGTTATATCTCGTCTTATGAAGGTATTTTTCCTTTGTTGCTAATCCGCCTCTGATATGGCGCTCTGACTTATTGAGGTCCAAGACTACCCTGGCTCTTTCTGCCAGGGAGGGGTTAATCTGAGCGAGACGTTCTGTTACGTCTTTATGTACCGGTGTTACAATTCGGAACAGGGATATCTATCTTACCGTTGAAATTACTCAATATTTTCATATATACTCTCACCTTCCCATCCGAAGAAACCTCAATAAAATCAATGATTCTCTTTAGCATTTGATTTGTAAATACATCTGCCGACAAGGTAGCATCGACATCCCGGAACAGATTATGAAGTAATGAGTTAAGCGTATTTTCCATATCAACCGTATTCTCTGAATACCGCAGGTCATATTCTAACTGCTCAATGCCAGCCTTTACTTCATAGGAACGCTTTTCAAATTCTTCGAAAGTAATTAAGCCCTTTTCACACATGGCTACCTGCCTCTCGTACTTTGTCTTTAGCTCCGTCAGCTCCTTTTCAATGCTTTTCTTTGATCTCTCTGACAAAATATTCTGCGAGTATAGCTTTTTGAATTCATCTGTAGTCCATTTGATCATACCAGTTCTTTGCCGGTATAGGTCACATAGATAATTTTTAATCGCTCCGATTAGTTCGTCTTCCTTTACATATTTGGCATTGGGACAAGTGTCGATGCCATAATAATTACGGTTATTACACCCCCAATTAACCGTCTTATCTTTATTCCTCACCTGTAACCTGCGGAAGGAGCTACCGCATTCACCACACTTAATCAAAGTACTAAATAAGTGCCTGTTGCTGTTGCGTTCCTTGTTATTGATAAAGGCATCATGGCGGCCATCCAGTATCCTTTGCGCATCATTGAAGATATCTTCCGTAATGATTGCCAGGTCCGGCTTCTCTACTATGAACCATTCGTCTTCCGGATTGATTTTTCTGTCATAGGAATATATTTCAACCATTTCCTGTTTGCCGTTAATGATTTTACCGGTATAAAGAGGGTTTTTTAATATTCGGGACACAGAAATTTGTTTCCACATTGCACCCTTTTTTGTTGTGGTTCCTTCCTCATTTAGAAGATTCGCTATGGAACTGCATCCATATCCTCCTTGTGTATAGTAACTGAATATCCTCCTCACGACTTCAGCTTCTTTTTCATTGATAAGAAGGTTGAAATAATCTCCGGGGATCTTATCGTAACCATAAACAAGATTCGGCACTTTCCCTTTCTTCATATTGATCTTCTTACCGAACTTCACTCGTTTGCTCATGTTTTCACTTTCCTGCTGGGCTAACAAACTCATCATACCGAGGTAGAATTCCTCATCCGTTATGCTAGGTTGATTTACAAAGACAACCTTTTGAATATGCTTTTTTAGTAACCGGATTGACTCGATACTATCGACGATATTTCTTGCCAGCCTGCTAACATCCTTCACAAGAAGATAATCAAATTTTTTCTCCTGAGCATCACTTAGCATCTGCAAAAACGCTTTTCGATTTTTTTTCTTTGTACCGGATATCCCTTCATCAGAGTATATTTTGACTAATACATACCCTTGCTGCTTACAATAGCCTTTGAAGAACTCTTCCTGTGCGGCTAATGAATTTAACTGATCCTCCTTTTCCGTCGAAACCCGGCAATAAGCAACTGCCTTAATCATAAACAATCTCCTTCCTTTGTAAGCATAAAGAGCCCCTGTTCAGGACTCTTTTGCATCTTGTACTTTATCCTCTTTAATATGTAACCAAACCTTGTCCAGTAATGCCGCTGCTATTATTTTAGATAACACCTGCTCCCGTAACGATATCTCATTGTCATCAATAAAAATTATTTCACAGTCTGGCACGTCCATACCATCACCCTTTCAGTTTTATCTTGGTCTAGTATATGAAGCGCTTAATAATGATTATTACATAAATCACCAACCATAATTAAACATCACGTCTATAAATCCGACTTTTATTATTGATAGCTATCAATGAATTCTTCTGCCTCTTCTAACGACAATTCATTGCCACCACACGCACTGCCTCCTTCAATAATACCGTCTGTATGTAAATCAAGAATCATGTAACCAGTTACTTTTTGCAAGCGGTAGCCATCCCAGTCATCCCATCGTTACCCTTTAATAAGCCTTAAGCCTTTAGAATATGCACGGTGCCTAAGTCGTCTCTCTATGTCTTTTTATCTACTGTACATTTTTGTCCTCCTACTATTATAAAGGCCATCCATAAGTAGTTTTCTACAAATAAATGACTTTTTAAGATTTTATGTGATTACTGAAACAATTGTTAATCATTACGCTATTTATGTTTCTTTTTCTTAGGATTTGCTCCGCTAACCGGATAATACCGGGTACACTTTTTCCTATTTGGTGAGAAAAGGTCATAGTAGGAGCAATAAATAGTTCCTGCTGCTCGTTTTGAATGATAACAATCACTGCAATTACATTTTATTGTTTCTACCTTCTTTATATTAATTATACGATTCGCAGAGGTTCCGGTTGCTCCTTTAGGCATGGCAATCCTCCTCAAATAAGATCTCTTGATAAAAACTTAGTAACTCTTCCACTTGTTCTATCTCCAATTGAAAAGCACCGTTTTTATTTCTACCTGCTAAAATCCGGCATTCCTGCTCATCCACGATCATATATCCATCTATCAGCTCATTTTCTGATATTATAGATGATTGTTGCTTAACTCCTTTAAATACTCTGAGCCCTATTTTTAACGCAAGATGAAACACTTCTACCTCTCTTTTTATTAAGCTATTCTCCATTTCTTTATCCTCCTGTTTTTAATAAAATCCAATCCATTAGAAATCTCTCTAATAATAAAAGCACCTGTATCATCAAATACAGATGCTCATGTTGATTGACGCGCTTCTACTTACCAAGTTCTTTTATGGCTTCCAGAGAAACTACCTCCTTTCTTTTGTATTCCATTAGCAACCAAAATAACCACCTCCAAAAAAGCCATTACTTAATTCATAACCGTAACGGCAGTTTAGTCTATTCTATTTGGGGTTTATCAGAATTAAGCCTACGATATTCCTCTATCTCACTAAATAAACTATTATATATTGCTTGAACATGGATACTAATATTATGTAGTATATCCTGATCAATCTTCATATCATCAGGTATTAAAACCGGATTTATTTCCATATCTTGCAGGTCCCTTAGATATGTTTTTATCGTTGATAACTCTCCCCATTTTTTATATCCATTATTTACTCTATCAAGAAAAGCCTCGACACCACCACTATTTTGGATTTCTTTAAGCACATTGATCAATCTATTTTGCTTCGATCTTTTATGATTACTTGACTTAATTATTTTTCTTGCCATCGTAAGCTTCATATGATGTCCTTTTCTCACAACCAAACTTAAATATTCTAATATGAGTTTCCTTTCCTGCTCAAGCGTTGCCAGCCGTAACAACTCTCTGCTTTCGATATAAGGATCATTACGGACAATATTTCGTAATTTTCGAGTCTTAACTTGCACCTCAATACGAAGAACCTTTTTCATTTCTTCCATTTCAGCCTTAGGTTCTTTAGCATTTTTCATTTCTTCATACTTATCATAAATATTGATATTGACCGATTTTCCTCTCCAATATGCAGAGTAATAACATGACGTTTTTTCAGATGGTTTACCAAACTGTTCTACATCAAGCTCCTCATATTCTTCAAATTCATTGTACTCAGCTGCTTCCTCCATATTGTCATAAAGTTTATGCTCCATTTTCCTACCACTCATAGGAAACCCCATGTTAATCAAACGTATATACTCTTGTTTATAATCCGTAACGATATCACAAGATAAATCAATTCTTCTTAATTTATACTGATGTTGCAAAAGTAATATTTCTTTTTCTAAACGGACTCGGTCAAATACACTACTCCCTATAGCCTGTATGTAATTTAACTCATTCCGTAATTTTTGTATTCTTTCATCATTATTATCTAGATCCGGCAGTATACTATCAATTGTCCGAAGTATTTCCTGCCATAAAAGCTCGTTCATATCAGTAATCATCATCGAACTATGTCCAGAGCCGCCAATAACTTTATTTGGATTAATTGTCATTTCCAACATATGTATCGTCAAAGTCTCTTTTATAATTCTCCACAGTGTCAGTTTCGAAATACCTAAGTCTTTAAACGAATAAGTCACACAATAAGAAGCATTTATTATCTTCCACTCTTTAACATGATTATAGATCCTATCGGCATCATTATTCGTAATTACTTTTGAAATTGAAAATGTATGCATGGGTCATTCTCCTTCTAAAAAATATTATGCCTTCCATCATCCAGCCAGGAAATTATACACCATTGTTTTGAAATTTCCCCTAGATATAAATATTATTTCCTCAAAAAACCCGTTAGGGTTTCTATTTCATTTGAAATTCGTCCCGCTAGGGACGGAAAAAATTTTACTGCTCTATTCCCTTATAAATCAGGGCTTATAGCCAGTTTTTATTATAGAAACACTAACGGCTGGTAACACAGTATTTATTTATTTATTTATTTGCTATGTAAAGAAATTCTAAACAAAGTCAATTAATAGTTATATACTATCTCAGCTAATCCTTTTTGGCAACTTTTGAATAATAAGACACACCACTTTACAAAATCATATTTCATCATGTATATTCCATAAAGAACCAGACTAAAATACATACTTTTAAAAGAGAAACATCGTCAAAAACATACCAACAATTATGAAAAAAAGGGCCAGACTATTGAAATGCTTCCCTCATCACAATAATCTGGTCTTTAACTAGGTACTGCCCGACAGTTTTATCATTTTGAGCCAAAACCGACATTCATTAGGCAGACTCTTATTTATAGTGTCTCATCATGATATGGCCTCTTTACATTTACAGTAATCTTAAAGGTTTTCTTCGTTCCATTGGCAAGCTTAGCTGTTACTGTCACTATTGCCTTTCCTTCTTTGTATGAATTAATATACCCTCTACGATCTACTCTAGCCACATCCTTATTGCTAGATTTAAAAGACAGAATAACCTCATTATCATTTCCTGTAAACTTATCAACTTGAATCAATCCATATGTTATGGGGGAACCCTCTCTAGTATTATCCATCTCTATCATATTGATAGTTGACGATGCCTTGAGTCTTTTTAATAACGCTGTAGGATTTAACTCCATAAACTTAATGTTATATTTATTCGCATATTTCTGCGCATATGAATTTTTATAGCCAACAATCGTAACCTTTTTGCATCCTTTAAACGCATCGGATGCTATTGTTTTAACCGATTTCGGAATAGTCACGTACTTAAGTTTCTCTTGCTTGTAGAATGCTTTCTTTCCGATTGATGTATATCCCTCTGGTATCCGAATTGAAGTATAGTTCTCATAATATGCTTCATATGACATTGCCTCATTTTTTATCTCCTTAAAGACATAGGTCTTTCCATCAACGAGTACTTTGTCAGGAAGCGTTGTGCTATCTTCTCCTGCATGACGAATAAGATTAAGGACACCCTTTTTCGATTTTGTCGCTTTCGTTACCAACTCGCATAGATTTTCCGATTCTCCCCCGACGCTCTCCCCATAAACATTGCTATACCGGGTTGCATATGATTCATGAAAAATGGTGCTGGATAAATCTGTTCCTTTTGGGACAATTATAAATGGGACTCCCCAAAAAGGGTGTCTGCGCAGGCCATCCTCACGAACTATACCAAACTTCGTGCTTTGTGCCAGACCATCAAAAAAGACTACCTGTGTCCCTGTACCCGTTTCCTTCTCAGTGTTATACTCCCTAGCATAAAAACCACTAAATATATCCCAACCTATTCCTTCAATATTAGCACCTAATGTCAGTACATCCACTGAATTATTACCAAAAGCCTTTGAATCAATAAATCTAAGCGAGGAGGGTAAGCTTACCTTCTTAAGATTGCTGCAATCGGAAAATGCTCCTCCGCCAATTCCTATAACCCCTTCCGGAATGACTGCTTCAGTAATATTTCTGTTATAGGCGCAAAAGTCCTCTCCAATAAAACGAATTCCATCCGGAACAATGACTCTAGTGTCACTGCCGGTATACTCAAACAATATACCGGCTGCCGATACATATTCACTTTTTCTACGCAAGCCCTTATACCACTCCGTGTTGTCAAATGCTCTATAACCTACATTAATCACGCTGTCCGGTATTGTAATATTTTCTACAAAGGAGCTGTCTGAAAATGCGTAATTCATTATCCTGCTTACACTATCCGGTATTATAACATTCTTATCCGTACCAAAATACTGCTGTAATTCATAACCCTGGTATATGTTAAATTGTGATTCGTATTGATTTTCTTCTTCAAGATACTCAAACTCTTCTGCCATAACCTTTGTCGACAAGCTGGCAAGGAACACCAACATTACAACGCAAATAAGTCCGCATTTCATTCTCTTTATCATAATGTCCACCTCTCTATAATCGTTATCATCTTTGTTTAAGGCAAGTACTGCTCCGCCAATCCAACCATTGTTTCTCCGTCATACAGCGGTATCCAATAGGTTCCTTTTTTAACATTCGTTTTACTGAATGTCGCCGTTTTATAATTTACCAATTCCTTATTGATGATATACAACTTAAGCTTTTTCTCAAAATCAATGCTATATGTTTTCCCGGATGCCTTAATATCGTCCCCGACAATCTTTGCGCTCTTGTATTTGAAACCTTTGTTCGACACGCTGGTAATATAGATTAACTTATGAGACGCTTCATTTGTGCTGATTCCCAAATCTTTATATGTATAGGTTTTTGCTTTATATAGGTACTTAGCCAGATTACTTTTAGAGGCTTCATAAAACTTAATCGCCTGACCCTTTCCCAGCTTATTATAGTAATCGACAAACTTCTTTTCTGTCACTTTTTTACCATTTAGTTCATAACTCGGAACATCCATATCAAAAAAATCCGGTGATCCATTGTAATAATAATAGGTCGCCGTCAACTGCAACGATTCAGCCTCACACTCATAGTAATTTACACACCCCAGGCCCATATGCTCATATTGAATTTGGAGCGTATTGCGATAAGGATAATATGCCACGATGTACTCACCTGCATCGTATTCTTTCATTACCCTGACCTTGCCATCAATATAAGTATAAATATTATAATCATCAACGATTAATTCCGGTATATCATCTCCATTCAGATCCTTTAAGGCAAAGGAATCTACTCCTACTAATTTCTGTATGGTATTATAATAAGCTTTTTTGACCTTAGCTAAATATGTTGATGTTACCGTCGTTGCTGCATATGCCTTATTAACTCCAAACCCTTGAGATCCGGACATCAATATTGATACTACTATTAAGGTTATAATAATCGTCTTCACTTTTTTTGTCATTCGCTATTCTCCTTATCAACAATCTACTTCACCCAGGCTTAGTTTCTCTTTAATCACTTCTGCCCTGTGTCGTTCCCATTCTATTCATATCTTTAAACAGTTCCCTATATTCCGTGAAATCATTGGTTCGTAATTCATACACTTCACCGTCAGAAAGATACTCACCGGCAGCCGAGAAAAAGTTTCTGCATTTTGTACAGGTAAAGACTCTTTTCATATATGCTTTTGTATTGGTATGCATCACCTTGATGGGATACTCCATCCCTACCGGAAAAACCGTCTTATGCATAGGCAATCCGCAATCAGGACAAGCATAATTGCTTTCATAGAAGTTTCCTATGACTGGATTGGATACACTGGTCGGAGTCTCGCCTGCCATGATACCGACATTTCTACTCTCATTACCAAAAAGGTCAACTACCGTCATTGATCCTCTTGTAGTAGCTATCCTCAGCTTCTTTTTTTCCCATACATTCTTCTCCATCCCTTCTGTTTGAAAACGGGAAGTATTCACCTCCTTTATTGTTCGTGCCGGAGCTTGCTCTGTACTTCCATCCCCTACATAATAATCATTCTTTGAATTATTTGCAGAACATTTTACTACTCTATACACAAGGCCAATTATTATAAGGATAACAATAATTTTTATCATACGTTATTTCCTTTCACGATTAATATCTGCTGCTATCGTCTTATCTGCACCCTATTTGTACTTTCCGGATCCGATCAATCACATATCTTTGAAATACTCTTCTTTAAGCTCCTGAACCTTCTGCCGGTTCTCACCATAGGTCGAATATTCCTTCCTCACGTTTTTCTTTTTATAATAATCTCCGGAAAATGATAAGAAATTATAACTTCCAAAAAGGTATCGATAATCATCCACCACGCATAGTTTTACATGAGTATTGTCCTTTTTTGTTACCAGCGCTTCCCCTAATTTTTCTTTATACATCGCAATTGCTTCATCCGTACTCCTTTCCCTGCTATTATCGGCGGAAGCGTCAGAGCTATCTGAATAGCCATAGATGATTTTAACCTTGACGCCTCGTTTCGATACCTGCTGTAGTATAGGAATTACGATTTCTGCCACATGTTTGTTTGCCCATGGTGAAATAATACAGATTTCATTTTCGGCCTCCTCCAGCATTTGATAAAATCTATATTTTACTTCACCATCATATAGATTTTCGTTATTGGCCACCGTCATCTCCTCTATGGGTCGCCAGAAAGCATCCTTCCTATACTGGTCACTCAAATCTACTTTCTGAATAAATATCTCGTCATTGACAACCAAATCCATTTTTCCGATTGTTCCACTCACTTTCATAAATGAGGTTCTCCCTATCTCTCTCATCGTGAGAATATTCAACTTTGAAATGTCATGATATATTTGAGCGATGAATGGTTCCCCCTCTTGTAACCATACCTGTGAGGGCAGCATCATTAAAGTAAAGAGAGCGGTCCTGCTACACTGTATATTAGGATATTTACTCTTTAGGCGTTGCTCAAAACGGTTCTGTCTTTTCTCAAATATATCGCTTATTTCACTATCCTCGTCAAAGATATCTTCATATGCTGTTTCATTCTCCTTCAGTAAGTGATATAAATCACTTTTCTTTATCATATCTACATACTGATTATATTCCTTGCTGGTATTTTTCAAATTGCTCAACAGGTTCATTGCCTCAGCTAACCCCATATTTCCTCTTTCGGATTTTGCTGCTGCTTTCGCCTTTTCAGCAAGTTTTTTCAGCTCACTGTCACTTATCTTCTGGTCTTTTACCTTCGCCTCAATCATGACTTCTGTACATTTTCCCAACGCATAGGTCGCACCATAAACTAACGGAATTGTAGTTACCGCACCCAGAAATGGCAAGACCGACTTGTATAGCCCCAGTATTACATGTTGAGCCAATGTTCCCCACCCCACTACACCTAGGAGCGAGACCAGCACCTCATTTACTTCTGCCTTTTTATATGGATTTCCTTTTATCTTGTTCAAGTAGGTAACCATAACCAGTTGAATCGGTGTTAGAACAAAGATATCCGCAAATGGAATCGGCTGCGCAGCGACAATTCCACAGAGTAAAGAAGTCGCCTGTATAATGATTTTTGCTTTATCCTCTTTATAAATGGATGGATCCCGTACTGTTGTTTCCAATATCTCTTTTAAGCTTTCCTTGCCCTCATTGGTACTCATGCCCATGATATCAATCCTCTCTGTACTATTCATTTGTTTATATAGGTATATTTCACTTATACAGAGTATTCTATCACAGGAATATAGACATTACAATTAGAGCATGAAATTATTTACACAGACAAGGAAGGGGTGTTTCAATTGCAACAAGAGATTGACTATGCAAAACTGGGTCTAAAAATCAAGGAACTCCGTCTAGCTAAGGGATTTACACAGGATAATCTTGCCGAGAAGGTTAATTGCAATATTTCCCACATTTCAAATATTGAAAATGCTCACACAAAAGTCAGCCTCAACGTCTTGTTGGCCATCTCAAATGCTCTTAACACAACCATTGACCGCCTTCTGACCGATCAATATAAAAACTCTTCACTGGCTCTCGATAATGAGATATTAAAGGTGCTGAAAGACTGCGATAATAAAAAGAAAGAACAGATTTTGAAGATGATTGAGATTTTATGACTTGAACGACAATAGTTCCAGCAATATTTTGAATGCAAATTGTATACCTAATTGAACCCCCTCCTGTTCAGCCACCGGCGCTATTGAATACATGAGGTCTTTCAGAGTCTCCATTTCACTGTCCGTTAACCTGTCCTGATACGGCTCTACCAGTGTTTGTACTTTCATTTCAATTCGTTTTCTGGCTTCTAAGGCATCCGGCTCCCGGCTGATAACCTCGTCATAGATTTTTCTAAACAACTCATTCATAAGTTTGCCTCTCTTTCTTGTAGCTTCGTATGTACCTGTTCACACACCTGGCTATTTTCTGCACTTTTGTACCAATACACCACATAATATTCCAGGAGATATCTGTTTCATTTATATTACACCATTTTCTTTAAAGCTGTAATAGCTCCGATATGAACCAATAATCACATGATCCAGAAGATTAACCTTCAGCAAATCTCCGGCTGTTTTAATCGTCTTTGTGATATTGGTGTCTTCATGTGAGGGTGATGGATCCCCTGAGGGATGGTTATGCGCAATGATTATATTGACTGCTCCATTTACCAGCGCCTTTTTAAATAAAGCAGGAAGATCAACGACACATTGATTACAACCTCCTGTGAACAATAGCTCCGTTCCTAACATATTACATTTTGCGTCCAAATATATTACATAGAAATTCTCATTTTGTGACGTTCCTATTTTTGAATAAAGAAAATCGGCTATCTTATCCGGTGAATTCACGTTAAATCTTTTTATTGTCTCTGTAGAATATATTTCATTGTATAACGAGAGAAGCACTTCCAACTTTTTTCGTTTGGCGAGACTGATATGCAGGCTATAAATATGCTTTTCCAATTCAGTAATTCCAAATTGATTAATAGCTTTCTCCATAATCGGGACGCTGATCCCTGTGAAATAGGAGAATGCTTCTGAAGCACTAAGTTTCTTGAACTCTCCTCCTTTTACCTTCTCTCTGATAACAGCCTCCAGATCCTCATATGTATTCCGGCTCTCTTCTTTAATCAAGGCATATTTAATATAATCATTTATCATAAGTGACTCCTTCCATGAACATGAAGAAGGCCGCCTAACAGTCAACATTCCCGTCAGACGGCCTTAATCCTATTGTTATATTCTCGTATAGGGTAAACTATTGGTACTTGTTTAAGACAGCGATAAAGGTCTCCATTTGTTCATAATTCAAAGCTTTCCATGAAGCAACATGGAACAATTCCATTAGTAGCTCTTTAAACCCATCCTCTGACAGTTGCTTTTCTTTAATGATAGCGCAAAGTGCTGTATATTGCTGCCTGGTTACAGACTTTACCATGCCACTGAGATATCCCGGTCCATCGTATCTAAAATCTTCTACATCCTGAGTAAACTTTGAAGATAGTCCGCTCAGATTTAACACAGCATCAATCAAAGCCCGCTTTTTAGCCATCTTCAAGATCGTATTCTGTATAGCAAATACATCGCTCATTTTATAACATCCTTCCCGGCTATTGGACAAGCCTATGCCGGTAGCCTGTATTGCTCCTGCGGATCTACTGATTAACTCCATCCTAGCCTCATAGCAGAATAAAGGACGACTGTAATTCTCCAGGCGATTTTTTATTTCGACAACCGGTACAACCCCGAAGAATCTGCATAAGCGTTCCGCTCCTGGCTTAAACAATGACGGTTTTGAATATCCTTTTATCATTCCATAGTCTATCCCTTCCGTAAGAACCTTTTCCACAAATTGCTGTAGTTCATATGCTTGTGTCAGTGCATCTTCTACCGATTGGTATACCTTTTCACCCCCATTCTCTGAGCTTTTCTTATGGATAACTCCAAACGGTATAATATCCGCTTCATTAACGGCAGAATGCTCCCATAATGGCAGCAGTTCGATATTATCATTTTTCTTGCTGTCCTGTTCATTCGATATAATCTCAGAACCACTATGTTTTTGTTTCTCCACTAGTGGGGAAAATGAATCTGTTTGCTGTCGACCCCCTTTCTTATCTTTACTACTCGGTGCTTTACTATCTACCCTAGCCTTTGTTGTTTCTTTTTCAGCCGTATTACTACTATTCATTAATATCCCTCCTTGAGCAATGAAATAATGATTGCATTGGACAATGAAGGGGTGTAGAATTTATATTGCAAAGTATAAATTATACAGGCCCCTCTTCACTAACCCAAATGCTACTGTCTGTAGTGCCGGTTCTGTTCAGAGCGGCTTGTATTTTTTCTTTTTACAATCCATGCCTACACCTGCCTTCCATAATTCAATTCCGTAATCATCCATTCTCTCAACTCCTCTAAGAAATTACACTCACTTCTTATCCACAATCGGTACAGATAATCTAATGCCTGTGCTTCCTTCAACAGAGCCTCCAGCGCACCCTCTTTCGCTCTGCTAAAGTCAATCGTCTGAATTACTTCCAATATGTGCTCCTTCCATACCAGCTCATAAGCCTTATTGAGAATTTCCCGGTAACCTATATTCCCGTTCAAGAATGTCTCTTCAAGCCCCTGGTATTCATCAAATAATCGTTTCATCAACATTTGTTCCAAATAAATCCTCTCTCCTTTCTCAATCCAAACTACATTCATCACATAAAACACAAAAATGGCAATAGCTTTGTTCAAAACACTCTCCACAAATCCATGCACCAGCTACAATGACCGGCATGCAACTAATCAGATACTCTTTGCATCCTTCCCGGCACGGCGACGGCATCTCACATGTGATTGCTCTTCCCTCCATGAAACAATGTCTCATTTAACTCACTTTCCTTCCAAAACAAAAATCTCATGGCTGCTATCTCCATGAGCTTCTGTCTGCTTTATTATTCATTTATTATCCAATCATACCGATCCTGTCGGCTTTCCTGCTATAGAGATAAACATTATCGCCCAGAACCTCATTAGGCTGAACTTTCGTAATATTGACCTCGTCAATCATTTCTCTAATGTCATCCGGTCTCATGTGCCCTTTTACCGGAAGCAAAATCAGTTCATGTATTGATGATGGAATGATAAACAGGTCCGCTTCTATATCGTTTGCAAAGTTACGGATTAATCCATCATAAAGCATAACGGCGGCACCGTTTATTCCACTACAATTTGATGCAACATACATTTCCTGTCCTGCTCCGGATGTGTCCATTTGAGCAAGTTGCTCTTTAGCTTCATCACTGATATCATTATCCAGAATATCCATCTTAACCTGCTTCATATCCCGTATTGATGCCGGTAGAAGCTTCGGCGTATTTCTTCTGGCTAATTCAAGCAAAGTGTCAATGTCCGCTCCCCAGAGATTAAGCAGGCTGTTTCGGATTGTTGTACTGGCTATTTCATCCCGATCCATTGATACAATCACAGAAAAGACAATTGCCAGGTCAAAGAGCCGGAGATATGGTACATCAGCAAGAAACTTTTTGTTTCGTTCCAGGTTGATAAGCTTAAAGACTACTTTATTCTTAATCTTCTTAAAATCCATCAGATCATCAGCCCCTATATTCAGCTTCGACTCCTCCTTACTCTCGTATGCAGCAATAATCTCCTTGACAATCTCCGGTATCCGCATCCCGCTCTGATATTGAGCGTAGTATTCATCCAAATAGATTGTAGGTGCCCAGACCGATTTCTGCTTTACAATGTTTAGTCCAAAAAGAACCGTATCGTTATTCTTTATTACTTTGTTGACACTAACTCGGTAATCCGAACCTAAATATGCCTGGATTGCTGCTAATACCTCTTCATTGAACATTTTCTGTGCTGTAAAATTTGACTTCATCCTAATCTTCTCTCCTTTGATATAATTTCTGTTTTCTTTTCCTCAGCAAGGAACACACCTTTCAGAAAATCATCATACACACATAGGCATCACCCCTTTCATAACACTTCCATAAAATTAGGCATAAAAAAATAAGCCTTTTTATGTCATGCTTAGGACATCATAATAAAATAACCCTTTGTTGAAAGACCCGTGGGGTTACAAACGATAAAGTTGAAATTGCGCTATACCTCCAGGTGCTCAGAAAAATTTTTATATTTTTTTGTACCTATACGGCTCTTCAAATCAAAAGGCCCCCCTACCGATAAATCAAGGGATACACACTCATGACAATTTAGGTTGACATTATAAACATAGCATTTCCCTCTTCTTCCGTCATTCATCAACCTTAATACTGTCTCGTAATAATATCTGGGAACGTAGCCCATCTTCTGATTACGGACAGTATATACTGCAACTGCATTATGATCCTCGGTATTATCCTTACGAAATATTTATTTTTTCATTCATGTTGATTACATTACACACTTCATCCAACTCTATAAAAGTAACTTTCTTTCCTGATAATCTTGCCAAATATTTTAATGTACCTTTAAAGCTAGCATCTATATATTGCGGAATAATCACCGCTATAAGCTGACAACGTGCATCTGACATCCCCTGTTCAACAAACTGACGGATGATTTCTTGCCCCTCCTGAGATGTTGATAATAAAGGTGTTTCTATTTTTTCCTCTATACTTTTTCGTCCAAGATTTTTGCTATTCTTTTTTATAATTCCCTTAAGTTCATATGCTTTATCTCCTACTTTAATCTCCGCCGCAACATCTCCGTATTCTGCCCCTTTGTGTGGTTGAGGACGATATTTCGGTAAAATAGTGTAAAAAATCTTTGGTAAACAAACCATATCACCTGATTGTAGACACTTAGTTATTTTTTCATAAGAACACGTGCTACCACATTTTTCATTTAAATTCACCGCATATGCACGTATGCGTTCTGAAAATTCTTGTGGCTCATGTTTAAAACATTCTATTGTTTCAAACGGAACTTCAATACCGGTCTGCAAACTTTCGTTACGATCAATATAAAGTATATCGCCAACTATACACATATTACAATCCAATTTATAATTCTTGTATACTTTTCCTATATTTTTATTAACCATAATTGCAAAGGCATCCTTAGGAAGATACCAATTTAGAATGTTGCAATTACTATGTCCTTCCGAACATTTGATTTGCAAGGGAACACCACAATCACATTCTCCTATTTTATCACCGTTCATCTTTAATTCTTGTCCACAGTTTGCACAATAAGGAATTTCATAAGAATCACAATGTCCGCAATATAATCTTGGAAGCTTAATAAATAATTTTTCCTTATCCAAAATATCCAACTTATCTATAGGTATTTGCACCTCATAATCTTCTTTATCAAGAGAAGCAATGATTTGCGTCAGAAACCAATTTAATTGACCTTCCTCTACAGAACTCATATTACTCCATTTTATTTCTTGCCCCACTTCTTTAAAGATCTCCTCGGCCGGTTTTCCTTTCAAACCTTCGATCTCATTCAAAATAACATTTATAGCATCCTCAGACCATGCAAATAAAACCGATGCGGGCAGGTGCTTATAAATTCCAATACTTCCATTTTTAACATTATACTTTACTGTTGCATCCATATTCTCTGCTATTTCTGCAATATAACTTCCAGAAGTATCAATTCTCTGCGCTCGAATTCTATCGATTTCTTCTTTCTGGTCGGAAGTTATCCCACCTGCACGTGATACTATTGTTTTCTCTCCTTCCTTGCCCTGCAAAACAATCCTGCTGATAGCTTTATAACTTGCACACTTTTCTATTGCAGATTTCGGCGGTCTAATCTGGCTTATTGGATTTGATATCTTTTCTGAAATATATTTTGTTATGAACAAAGTCATTTTTTCATGCTTACTAATACAAGCAAGATACGTTGTATCTTTTCCAACCCATAGACATCCTCTATGCTGTTCCCAAACACTGGCATTCCGTCCGGATTCATTAATATATGTATATTCTCTACTATACACATACAATATTTCTACACGTATTGAAAAATCTTTTACGGAAAGAATTTTCAAGTTCCTATATCCAGAAACAGGTAAATATCTCTTTTCAATATTTTCTACTGTAGATATATTTCCAAAATCACTTTCTGTTAATTCTGTTTGAAATGACCATAAAGTGAATGTAACCCTATCACCATAAATATAGTCGTTAACATATGCTTCTATCTCTTTATCTGATAGCACTCCATACATCAATAATGTCTGAATAACTGAAACTTTTTCTTTTGAATTTACCTCCTTCTCAGCTATCCCCTTTTTAATTGCAATATCATGTAGTGCCTGCCACGGTAATGTTTCTAATTTTTTTATTTTTTCTTCAGTATTCAAGGATTACACCTCCCTTTACTCTAATTCATAAACAAGTTACGATATGTTTCCGGCAAATACTTCGCCAGTTCTTCCACCAACTCATACACCTTCGTCCCTGGCGCTATTTCTGTCGGTGTACTGCCATGTCCATCTTTTATAATGCGCTTCGCATAGCGTATCGCCAGTTTCGGACTGCCTTCTTTCATCAGAATATCGAAAATATCTTTCATGTTTTTCTGATATTTGTTCAAACCCAATTCCTGAAACTTATCATTCAAGAAGCGGATGTATTCCATCCGATGGTTATTTGATGTATAGTAAGCAAAGTGTAGCAGAAACCAAAATTCAATACACTCATTACTCCAGGCAGCATGGTACTGCAATTCCGGATTCTCCCGGCCTAGCCGCTCCGCACGGTCTGCAACACCATTAAAATCATTTGCGGGAAAACTATCCTTATCATAAACGCACCAAATCTTCCCTTTTTGAATTTTATTCTTTTTCACATAGCGTTCCGCCATGCCTATTACCCGCATTGTCTCTGCTTGACAGGGTTCAATTTCAATCAGAACCATATCACGATAGACGGGGTTATCCTCTATCAGTCGTTTAAAGCCTTCAAAGTAGAGTGGTTCTGTCTGCTGACCTTCACAGAAGATATAGTATCGGAATTCTTTCTTTTCCATGTAATCTTGACGACGTTTTTTCTTCCATTCCTCCATTCCGGCTTTTTTAAGCATTGATTTTCCCCCAATCTATAATTTTTCTGAGGTATGGATCAGCGCCATACTTTCCTTCGATGTACTGTTTGTCAAACTTTGCATCCTTACGGACAGATTCGCCCTTCTCGTTCTTAAATTCTACCAAAGAGTACAGCTTAGTGTTCTGGCTGTTTCCTTTTGCGACAAACCAAATTTCATCCCGGCGAAACACTTCACTGTTCATCGTAGATAAATCATGAGAAGTAAAGATTAATTGCGCTCCTCTACGATTAATTTCCATATCATTAAAGAGCATAATAATATGGCGCAGTAATACAGGATGCAATTTTGCGTCCAGTTCATCAATAACCAACGTAGTCCCAGACAACAAACTCGCTGCAATAAAAGGCAGTAATCCAAACAGTTTCTTTGTACCACTGGATTCATCTGATAGATTTAGTTCAGTCTCATACTCATCAACTCTATGTGTAGTAAAGACTTCTATCCGGTCATCTTCTTTTTCTTCTACCCGGAAATCCACAATATCTAAATCCATTTCCTGAATCATTTCCAGCACCAGACGCTTTACCTCTCCTGAATTTGCAACAGCCATAC
>JAEZFH010000270.1 GCA_023437885.1 Bacillota bacterium
GGGTGAGGGAAGGTAAAATGATTCACAAGATGCCAGATCTCAATCGTATCCACCTTGGGTCTTTCTGTTGCTGGTGCATCCCATGCCAATCCGTTCAGCAGATGCAGGACTCTCCCATAATGGTCCGTTGTTTCATCCAGATGCAGCGTGCGTTCCTTAACCGCCAACTCCGGAGTGCTCCCATGATAAGGCATGAGTTCCGTAGGAATCACGCTGTTATCCGGTTCGGTTAAGACACTGCCCACTCTGAATTGAAGGATTTGGTCCATTCCCGGACCGGGAGGACCCTGAACGATGTTTTGCAGAAGGATTTCCTCTCCCTTGTATTTTGAAAAGTCAATAATCAGGTCGATTCTCTCGGCAGGCTCCAGAATAAAGGAATCGATTTCCACCGTATGGTGCTTTAGCCCCAGATCTGTACCGATTTGGTGGAACACCTCGCCATTACTTAATTTCAGCTCATATGCCCGCAGATTTGATGCATTTAATATCCGGAACCGGTATTTGCGCGGTTCTACCTCCAGATACGGCCAAAGTTTTCCGTTTACTACAATGGTATTGCCAAAGAAGAAGGAGGGAGTCGACGGTACCGGCTGTTCTACAGGAGGCGTAGCGTTATCCGGATAGTACAGGGAGCCGTCACTGTTAAATTGCTTATCCTGTATCATAATCGGTATCTCAAAAGGCCCCTCCGGCAAATTAAGCCTGGTCTCCAGCTCATCCCGGATCAGATAAAAGCCAGCCAGCCCGGCATAGACATTCAGCCTGGTAATCCCCATGGCATGATCGTGATACCATAGAGTACATCCAGCCTGATGGTTCGTGTATTCATATACCTCCCTGGTATAATTCGGACCTGTGTATTTATTATCTCTTGTAAACCAGGCTTCCGGATGTCCGTCACTGTCATCCTTCACATTGGCGCCGTGAAGATGAACCACAGTTCTGACATCCGGAGTATCCATCGTTCCGTGGAGCGTGTGATCCACTGGAAGAATATGCCTTAACGGCAATCGGTTCTCCCATTTTATTCTCGCTGTTGTATCCTTTCTGACCTCGATGGTCGGCCCCGGATACGTGCCATTATAGCCCCAGACGGTAGTCAAAGGAAAATATCGATGGAAACGATGCTTTGCTTCCGTCATTACGATATGATAATACCGGGTATTCCGGCAATCTAGTTCATATTGGGGAAGGGGCTGGGCTTGTGCTGGAACTGGCAAAAAATCCACAAACCTCGGAATCGTTTCGGGATCCGAGGGATCTATCACGGTCCTAACCTCCTCTTGAGGTATCAGCTGCTGTGGATTCCACCGCACATAATTCTTTTTCATGTATTCACCTCTATCATTCATAGATCAGAATAAATTTCTTCTCTTAATAATATATGACATCTTAACTAATTAGTGTCACATTCTGTAGAATATAAAGGTATATTGTCATATTTGTTCTTAGTCAGAAATTTTATATTCGATTGTCGGTATGCCAGGGGCAGGTGCTTACATGATCATCCACCATACCTATGGCTTGCATGAAGGAATAGATGATGACCGGGCCTACAAATTTAAAGCCTCTTTTTTTCAAATCCCTGCTGATCTGCTCTGAAATAGACGTCTGCGTGGGCATCTGGCTCTCCTGGCTCCAATGATTGACTACCGGGCGATTTTCTACATAACTCCACAGAAAGCCGGAAAAGCTTCCGAATTCCTCTTGTATTTCAAGCACTGCCCTGGCGTTGCTCCTTACGGCTCTCAGCTTTGCTTTATTCTTAATTACATTGCAGCCTTCCCTGACGGCCTCTAATTCCTCATCGGTCAGCCCGGAGCAATAATTTATATCAAAGCCGTGAAAGGCCTTCCGGTATTCTTCCCTTTTTGCCAGAACAATGCTCCAGGATAATCCGGCTTGAGCTCCTTCCAGGATCAGCATCTCAAAAATGTAGGTATCCTCATAGCTTGGAATACACCACTCATAATCATGGTACCTTTTCAGCACCTCATTCCCTCCGGGCCATACACATGCGCTCATAATCTTCCTCCATTCGTTATTTGACTGTATATTTCATTACAGCACCAGATTCACCTGATTTCTTCCGCTTTCCTTTGATTTATACAAAGCCTGATCCACACGTTTTAACACCTCGGAGCAATCCATATCCTCTTCCTTAAAATAAGAGATGCCGATGGACAGGGTCGGAGAAATCACTGCCTCTTCCGCCGCTATGTTTAAGGAAGAAGTAACTGCCAGTATTTTATTTGCGAAGCCCAGGGCATTGCTTTCCTGCAAACCGTAAATGATCAGGATGAATTCATCCCCTCCCCAGCGAATCAGCTTGTCGGAACAGCGGATCATCCCATAAATGGCTTTGACGATCTCAATCAAAACCCGGTCACCCACTGCATGACCATGAGCATCATTAATACATTTGAAATTATCGATATCAAACATCATGATCCCTGCATTGGAACCATTTTCTTTAAATTCCTGAAATGCATAAATTAAATCCTTTGTTCCGCCTCTTCGGCTGCCGGCTTTTGTAAGAGTATCCTGATTAATTTCAGTCTCCAGCAATTTTTTTGAATGCCGGTAATACCGTTTTTCAATTAATATAATTAAGATATAGCTCATAAACAATATGATTACAAAGATGACTGCCAATATCAGCGTAAGCCTGGATACAAGCGCCTTGCTCTCCCTGTTCGTCTGATCCACGACGGCCTGAATATCCTTCTGGTAGATTCCCATTGCGATAATCCAGTCAAATTTCTTATACAGCTTGGCATAGGCTAATTTCTCTGAAATCTCGTCACTCTCCAGCTCTTTAAAATAGTATGAGAAAAACAGCTCGCCGTATTGGTTGATGCCTCCCAGCTCAGTCAGGTAGGGGTAATTTCCTCTGATATCGGGCATATCAGTGGACAGGTATGTTCCCTCTGTTTCCGGAAGATTCGGGTGCACCCGCCTGATTGCATAATTTTTACCACCCTCATAATTCAATACCTCGTTCACCCAAATATAGGAATCGTCATCAAACCGAAGGGATCTGATCGAATTTGCCATCTCGGATTTAACAAGTTCGTCGATATAGCTATGGCTGATACCATATACTGCAATCGTATTCTCCTGACTGATCACCCGGTAAGAGGACAGGGCTGTCTGAATATTCTCAAGAGTTTCCTCCCAGGTTGTCCCGGACAGCTGGTCAGAATCATAAACCGCTTTTTTCGTCTTCTTATCCCAGAGAAGCACCGTCCAAAAATCGTAATCTGCATTCTTCCCGAAGAATTCGAGAAAGAATTCTTGAAAACCCAGATTAATTTTAGGTGTCTGCAAATTTAGGATAACTGCCGTATTTGCAACCAGCCTGTCCATATAATCTGCTTTGGTCTCAATTTCAGAATCCATTTCGGATATCAGATTATTTACCGTATCCTTTAAAAAATCCTTTTTTAAATCAAGGATGGTCTCCCGCGTCTTATCCATATATATATCGCTGACTTCATTGATGGAGGATAAAAAAAAGAAAATCATAACCAGGAAGATTGTACCGGTTATTATTACGGATATGAATATATAGTTACGTTTAAGAATACGAACACCTCCTTAATCATAAGCATTTTACCCTTAAGAAAGGAATGACCCCTGACTAAGTCAAGGGTTTCTTTAAGTATAGTACGAAAAGCCTATTTTGTAAAGCTGAACCAGCGGCAGTTCAGTCCGTATCCTTAGGAAAGCAGCTTTTTCAGCTGGTGTTCAAACACCCATTGGGGGCTGTAACGCTTTCTGGCCTGCATTCTGGCCTGTACCACCGGATTCTGCAGCATTCTTTCGATAATCTGTTGTCCATGCTCCTCATAATATGCCATCTCACTGGGATGATAGCTTTCGGTAGTATAAAATCCAAAATTACTGGCATCCCACCGCATAAAATAGGCCTGCAAAGTATCTCCCAGCTCCTTCAATGCCGGAACACATTCATTCAAGACCAGATAATTCCCCATCGCTGCAGCCTCCAGGGCAGTCAGTCCGAAGGATTCTGAGACAGACGGGCATAGAAAGAGATTGGACAGGGAGAACAGATCCAGTACCGAGTCCCGGGTAAGTCCCATGGGATAGCCGTAATCGCTGGTGAACACCATATCCTCCCGGCAAAGCCCTCCCGAGATTCCTGCTTCCATTATGTAGTTCTTATATTCCTGCATATCCGTATCCATCGCTTCAAATTCACAGAAAATAACCTTAACACTGTACTTACTTACTTTTTTGATTGCTCCGGAAAGCATTGCTACCTTCTCAAATTTTTTTCCGATTGTAAACCTTGCAGGATAGACAATCAGTAAATCCGGTGAAAGCAGATCTGTTTTACCATGCAGCTCTTTTACCTGATCACTCATATGCCCGATCAGATCCAGGGTATTATTAAGTACTTTACATTTTTTACGCGAAACATGATACTGCCTGGAAAGCGAGTTCAGTCCACACTCTGTCGGATAAGTATATATTGTGTTTTTCATAGGGCTGTATCTGGCCGAATGGGGCCAGGGAATGTCCTGACCGTATCTGGATTCATCGGGCAGCGAATGGGTCACCGCAATAAACCGAAGTTTAGGCAGCTTCTTGGCTGCATACCGTACCGCAAGATTATGCAGCAGATGCCATCCCTGATAATGAATGTCATGCATCATGCAAAGTTCTACATCCTGCAGCTTTTTTGCCAAATCCTCACCCACCGCCGCTGCTTCCTCCAATAGCTCCGGATGAACCGCCGTATCCGGGGAACTGTAATCCCTCCAATGGATCTGCTTCCCGAGATACCGGTTGCATACCTTTGCCCATTCGATCCTGGGATCCAAATAGATCCCGTGCTTCTCGGAATCCGGCAAATCCTCGCACACAAGCAGTTTAACTTCAATACCGGCCTCCAGCAGCATTCTGATATGCTCGGCAACTACATTCACAAGTGAGTAGATCGTTGCCAGTCCTCCGAACATCGTCAATATTCCAACCTTCATACCATCTCCATAGTAGATCACAAGCTCAGGGTTATGATCTCCCGCAGCCCTGCTGCTCATTCATTTTATCAATATAATAGTATGCTGCCGAAGATGTGTCTATCCATAGAACACGATTATAATAGTGATCTGCAAAGTCTTATTATTTCGACACATATCAACAGTCATTGAATATGATAATTATATAGAGCTTTCCTGCAACGCTGTTCCTCTGATCACAGCAGACAGACAGGAACAGTCCGTAGCAATCATTTAATAATATAATAAAACGGAGTGATCATATGAGTATAATATCAAAGAGAATGATTAAACAACATCCAGCGGCAAGCCGCTCGTCTGTTGTTCAAAAAAAGCATCCCACTCTCTCTCAGGCTGCGGAATATAATCTGTTTACCAGATCCAATGCAGTCCTTAATCAATGTGATATTGGAGGGAGGGCGGCAGTCGGAAATGACGCCTTATTGACCGACGCTACCCTGGGAAGGGATCTATGCAGCAATCCCGCAGCTCCCTGCCCTCCGTACGGTACGGATGCATCCCTTATCGCCGGCGGCAGTGTCTCCTGGCATAGCGGTACAAATTACAGCGGGAACACGGTTATGCTGCCTCATACTTCCTATCAGGTAAGGGAAGTAGCCTACAAAAATGCCGATCGTCTGCTCCAGCCGGTACGTTCCGTTGTCCTGCCGGTTAATTTCAGCGAAACCTTCCGCTATCTGGAATGTGTATCCGAGGAGTGGGCCAACACCTCCAGTTTCATATTTATGACAAAAGTATACCGTGTAAAGGGACATATCCTTCTGATCGGGTTAAGCAAATCCCTGAATATATTTTATCTTCCGGAAGATAATCCCTCGGGGTTCGCGAACATAACCGGTTCCGTAACTTCATCCTGCGGCAATATCCGAAGCATAACCATTATTACCCCTCCCGGATCAACAAGCTTAATTAATGTACCGGGCAATACCGTTTCATTCGACCAGTTAACTGTGCTGCGCCGTACAGATACACCGTCGCTGCTGTCCCTTCTGTTCCGCTTCCGCTTCAGCGATATTATGACCGGAAGTATCTCCGATGCGGAAGACGGTAAGCTGATTTTGTGGAACTTCTTTGAAGCGGAGCATGTTAATATCACGAATACCACCCTTCCCGGTACCCTTCTGGCTCCCCGGGCGGATGTGTCAGCTGGAGCAAGCCGGTTATACGGTAATGTCATAGCACAAAGCTTTGAAGCCGGAATCCTGGGTCTGAGACGGACGGAGCTTCATAATTGCCTGTTTGAAGGATGCCTGCCAAAAATTTATTGCTGTTACACCTTACCTCCTTGTCCGCTTTGCCCTCCCTTCACACACTGTACAACGACACCATGCACCACTACAACGCCATGCACTACCACCACGACTCGCTGTACCACTACTACACCA
>JAEZFH010000274.1 GCA_023437885.1 Bacillota bacterium
GGGGAGGAGGGCAGCGGCTTCTCATACCAGTCCTATAACGGTGAGGAATACCTTTTCTTATACAGCAAGATTGGAACCATGGGAGCCACGGTGTGCGCATTGATCCCCAAATCCACCATCCTTGAACAGGTATCAGGCATCCGGACGCTGAATATCATGTTTGTAACGATTTCTTCCATCGTTGCATTGGGTACGGCTGCGCTGGTTGCAGGAGGCGTCAGTATGGCAATCGGCTTCCTGAGCAGAAGAATTACGCAGGCTGCGACAGGTGATCTGACGACCAGTTTTGATACCAGGAGAAAGGATGAGTTCCTGCATTTGTCCAAGGGAATTGGCAATATGATTCAGGATATGCGAAAGCTCATCGGGGAAGTGCAGGAGGTAGGCTCTAAGGTAAGCAGTTCTGCCGGCGGTGTATCCGATACTTCCGAGAAGCTCCTTGTGGCAACCAAGGATATTTCCCGTACTATTGACGATATCGAGCAGGGGATCGTACAGCAGGCAAGTGATACGGAACAGTGCCTGCTTCAGATGGCCAGTCTTTCCGACCAGATAAACCAGGTTTATAACAGTACCAATGAGATCGGGCAGATAGCCGGCAACACAAAGACAATCGCCGGAGAAGGCATCGTCATTATCGATGAATTGAACCGGAAAGCAAGAGCTACCACGGATATTACGAAGGATGTTATTGTTAAGATACAGGAGTTCGAGGTCCAGTCCCAGAATATCGGAAGCTTTGTATCCACAATCAATGATATTGCGGAGCAGACGAATCTGCTATCCCTGAATGCTTCTATTGAAGCGGCAAGAGCGGGAGATGCCGGGCGAGGGTTTGCAGTGGTAGCCGATGAGATACGCAAGCTGGCGGATCAATCGGTTCATGCGGCAAAGCAGATTCAGAATATTGTAGTTGAGATACGGCATAAGACTAAGGATACGGTGGACACAGCCAAGCAGGCGGAGAATATTGTAGAATCCCAATCTGAGGCATTGACCAAAACAGTCCAGGTCTTCGATAATATCAACAGCCATGTAAATGATTTGGCGAATAATCTGGATAAGATATCCGAGGGGATTAAGAAGATTGAAGCGGCGAAGCTGGATACCATGGATGCTGTCCAAAGTATCTCGGCAGTCTCCGAGGAAACAGCAGCGGCTTCCCAGGAAGTAAGTGCAACAGCAGTAAGTCAGATCGATTCTGTCGAGCGTTTGCGGTTGTCTGCTCAGGAGCTGGCCTTTGATGCTAAAAAATTAGAAGAAGCGATTCAGTTGTTCAAGATAAAGTAAACGGATACCGACAGAACGGTGTTGGATATTCGGAACCCCGTTATCGTTAAGGATATGGCAGAAATAGGCATCGGGTTGGAGTAGGACATACGGTACTCCTCCCGGTGCCTTTTTATTTTTTTATGTGAATGAAATAGAAGGTGTTGATAGGACTGTCTTTCTTTTCTGCATAAAAAACAGGGCTGCTGCAAAATAATATTATATTCCTTCTGTTGCAGAGGTTTTGCTTGTAATCTGCGGTATAAGAAATATGGATTTTATCTTGCAACCTTCCCTGCAATTTACAGAAACTTATGCGTCCGATAATCAAAAACCCGCACTTGGTAAGATGGGCTAACAGATTATTTTACGGTATTGGCATACTTTTGTCTTAGGTTCTGGATCTTCTGCTGCTCAGCCTGCTCTGACGGATACCAGCCCTTTGCGGACATCTTCTTATATATATCATCCTGCATGTACAGAGAGTCGTCCAGCGCGCTGTTGAAAGCGCCGCGGATGTCGGCAGTGTCGGATTCAATGGTACCATGCATGTATAAGTCACAGGCGCCCTTGGTTGTAAAAAGTAGATTTTCCATAATATTTTTGTCATCCATAGCGTGCCCCTCCTTATACAGACTGATAGAAATTGTTCAGAATTTGCTGATGCTTCGTTGCCATTTGCTGCGCACATTGTTTTAATTCAGGGTCCTGCAGGTTTTGTGCCGCATCCTGAAACTGCTTGACTAAAAATGTTTCGTGCCCCATGGCGTCTTCAAGGTATAAAAGTTCTTTTGGACTCATGTTATATCACCTCCATTGATAGTATCCGCAAATGGTTTCGAACTATACGTAAAAAA
Organism: Bacillota bacterium; assembly: GCA_023437885.1. Lineage (GTDB taxonomy): Bacteria > Bacillota > Clostridia > Lachnospirales > Lachnospiraceae > Mobilitalea. The sequence goes on from JAEZFH010000274.1 coordinate 2,127, forward strand.
ATAATCCTTTTGTCAAGGAGTAGATTTCATATGCAAAAAGCAGATGTCACGGAACGCTTTACAATATTATTCCATAGTGTTAGGATAGTGGGAGAAGGAGCCGGGGGAAGAGCCGCAGATTACAGCGGATATTGCCCAAAATGCGATCAATATCAGCCAGGGATGAGACCTTATCATAGCAACGGAAAGACGAAGGAAATAAATATGTTTGGGATAGGTGAGAAGGAATCATCCGATTGGAAAAGGAGGATGTTATGAATGTATTGGTAATTGGAGGAACCAGATTCTTTGGTGTCCATATGGTAGAGTCTTTATTAAAGAACGGGCACCAGGTAACCATCGCAACCAGAGGAAATGTCAGGGATGGATTTGGTGACCGCGTTCAGCGGGTTATTGTGGACCGGACAGAGGCAGGGGAGTTAAAGAATGCATTTCATGGCCGGTACTATGATGCGGTATGTGATAATATTGCTTATAGCTCCCTGGATGTAAAATATCTTCTGGATGCTGTGAAGTGCAAACGATATCTTCTAACCTCCAGTGCATCGGTTTATCCGGAACTTGGGATTGGCACGGGAGAAGACGGCTTTCCTCCGCTGCACCATCCTCTTCGCTGGTGCACGAGACAGGACGATACCTATGACGAAATTAAGCGTCAGGCGGAATGTGCCTTATTTCAGAACTATCCTGAGCTTTCCTCCGCAGCAGTCCGCTTCCCGTATGTAATCGGTACGGACGATTATACGAGACGCTTGTATTTTTATATTGAACATATCATTAAGAATATACCTATGCAGGTGGACAATCCGAACGCAGCAATCGCTTTTATCAAATCCACGCAGGCAGGAGAATTTCTGTCCTGGCTTGCGGAGTCGGAGCTGCAAGGGCCGGTAAATGCCAGCAGCACCGGAACGATAACTCTGCAGGAGGTTTTTGATTATGTGGAAGCCAAAACCGGAAAGAAGCCGATTCTTACTCATGATGGAGAGGAGGCTCCCTATAACGGAAGCGAAGGATTTTCTCTGGATACGCAAAAGGCGGATAATGCCGGCTATCCCTTCCCGGGGTTGAGCAGCTGGATCTTTGAGCTGCTGGATGCATATCTTAAGGAGGCGAGAGGGTGATCATTTTCCCGATGCATTGCAAGGTGCCTGATTTACATATAATTGAGAGGGTGGGAAGCTGATCGTTTTCCTGATGCATTGCCAAGTACCCGAGATATGCATGTTTTTGAAAAGATCATAGTTGAATCTTAGCCTGTTTGAATGTAAGCAATATGAATTACATATCCTAGCGATATCATATTGGAAAGGAAGCAGCTTCGCTATGATATATGCAGGTATAGGACAAAAAGCAAGCCAGACAGAGGACTATATCCGAGGACTGTTGGCATATCAATGTATGCCTACTCTGTTAAAAGCAAAGCCGTCGGTTTTAGTTACGGCAAATAAAAAATTGATATGGAAGCCGGATATGTTCTTTGTCCTTCTGGAGGAATATCTTAGGTGCTTCGAATGCAGTTGCCTTCCTTTACAGGAGACCGGAAGCAGAATTTATCTGCTGCTATACCACGAGCCACTATTGCAGCAATCCCTTAAGGTAAAGCAACGCCGTGATTTTCTGGCAGTTTGTGGATACAAAGAATGCGGGGACTCCGTGGAAGGAGCTCTGACACGGTTAGGGGAGTTATATCACGGCTATTGGAGAAAAGGAGTGTTTCCCCATGAGATCGGAATTTTTCTCGGGTATCCCCTTGCCGATGTAACAGGCTTTATTACGAACCGGGGCAGGGATTATCTTATGTGCGGAATGTGGAAGGTCTACCAGCGGGCAGAGACTGCAGCTGCCGCCTTCCAAAGCTATCGCAGCATGAAGGAGCAGGCTGTGGGTCTGTTGGAGGGCAGGAATGATTTGACGGAAATTCTGAATAACGGATATACGGAGGAAAGAATTTTTTTGAAGAAGCTCCTGGAGTATTGATTAGGAAAATGTTATAATGCAGCAGAGTGAAACGTATGGAGGAAAACTCTGTGGAGGAGTACAGGAGAAAGAACGTTTTCTGTACGGAAGAATAAAAAGCAGGAATTGGAGAAAACAATAGGATGGACTTATGGATTATATATGCAATCCTATCCGGTATATTTGTGAGCCTTCGTGAGCTTTATATCAAGAAATACATCAGGCAGTCACCGGAGATGATCAGCTTTGCAACAAGGTTTTACGGCAGTATTATATTCCTGCTTCTGGCAGCCCCTGGCAATCTTCTGCCGGGAGATGCCATACAGGGAAGGATCAGTATAGACAATCTTCCGGTATTCGCCGGGATTACTCTGCTAACAGTGGTAATTACAGCAATCGCCACCTTAATCCGCTTAAGACTTATTAAAACAGAGGATTTATCCCTCACCACACCCTGGCTTGGATGCGTTCCGATCTTTGTTGTACTGTGGAGTATGTTGCTGTACCAGGAGCTGCCAAGAGCGTTGGCTCTGCTGGGAATAGGGCTGGTGTCTGCGGGAGCGTTCACCATCAATCTTCAGGGAAAAAGGCTGCAGATGAAGAAGGCCAGTATGTGGATGCTGTTTTCAGCAGCTTTGCTGGGGTTAACCACTTCATTGGACAAAATCGCAATCGGCGCTTCCTCTGCTATAACCTATTCCCTGCTATGGACCATAACCTCGGCAGGATTAATGTACGCAGTGGTAAGGGCCAGGACAAAAAAGGTTATCCTTGCGGACCGGCATCTGATACTGCAGGCTGTCCTGTGGGCAGGGGAATTCCTGTTCCAGATGTTTGCGGTTCAAAGCCTAAGTTCCCAGTCCTCGGGGCAGACCTATGTCAAAACCCTGACCATGCTGCATATCGTTCTGACTACAATCATCGGCAGTATGATATTCGGGGAACAGGAGAGAAAGAAGCGAAGTCTGTCTGCCGTGCTGATCTTCCTTGGAGCTGTGATTGTGGTGCTCTGCCGATAAGGATTTTGGATACATAAAGAGAAGGCGTCTTTAATAATGGGATACATAAAAGGGAAGACAGCTATAATATAAAATATAAAAAGATCACTCCGGATATCGATGTAAGGACATGCCGGGGTACTGCAGTTCTTAGCTGCAAATAGAAAGAATGGAGGTTGATATCATGAATTTACCAGAGATGGACGCAAATATGAATATGATACGCAGGCTGTCAAATGCAATGGGAGTAGCCGGCTTTGAGGATCAGGTGGTTGAAATGCTTCACCACTACAGCGAGGGACTGGGTGAAGTGAAGGAAGACACCCTTCGCAATCTGTTTGTTTATCGTAAGGAAAATAAGGGCGGCAGGCCGATAGTGCAATTGGATGCCCATAGTGATGAAGTCGGGTTTATGGTGCATTCCATCCGGCCGAACGGAACCCTGCAGATTATCCCCCTGGGAAGCTGGGTGAATAACAATATCCCGGCTCATAAAGTGTGGGTACGGAATGCGGATTATGAATATATTCCCGGTATTATAACAAGTAAGCCCCCGCACTTTATGAGTGAACAGGACAAGCATACGGCCGTTGATATAAAGCAAATGACCATCGATGTAGGAGCTGCTTCACGGGAAGAAGCGATCAAAGAGTATAAGCTTAGAATCGGTGAGCCGGTGGTGCCCTGTGCGGATTTTGAGTATGATGAAAAGCATGACATTATGATGGGAAAGGCTTTTGATAACCGTCTCGGCTGCGCCGGTGTCATTGCGACTCTGCGGGCACTGGAGCAGGAGGCATTGGCAGTAGATGTGGTAGCAGGAATTGCCTCTCAGGAGGAGGTAGGAGCAAGGGGCAGTGTGGTCACAACACGGGTAATCAAGCCGGATATTGCCATCGTATTTGAGGGCTGTCCTGCGGATGATACCAGTGCGGAAG
>JAEZFH010000288.1 GCA_023437885.1 Bacillota bacterium
AAATGATGCTGATCTGCGGACATACCCACCGGCAGAAGTTCCCGAAAAACGATGAACTGCCTTATTTTAATACCGGCTGCTGTATTCGTACCAGAGGCATCACCGGAATTGAGCTTCTTCACGGAAAAATCATCATGGTGGAATGGAGAATTGCAGCGGATGAGAACGGTGTCGTCCGTATTGAGCGTGTTGTAGCCCGGGGGCCGGAGCCGATTGATAAATATGACTGTAAAAATCATCCTTATTCTGCAAATTGTGCAAATTACGATGAGGATGACGTATAAATCCTGTGGAAGCAATTATATCCTTAATAAAAGCCCGAAACCAAGGGCACGCTATTTATGGAGATGATTCGGCTGAAAAGAACATCATTTTTCAGCCGGCAAAAGCATGAAATGTGCTTTAGCCCAGACTTTGCAGCCCGCTTACATGTTAAATCAGGCCTGCGAGCAAGTCTCAGACATGGATATTAGTGTGAATATTGTGCTGCACAATGTGAAAGCAAGACTTTCACATCCCAAACTCGTGGGGTAGCAGCAGAATGGAGGATTAATATGAAGGTAAGAGATATCATGACAAAGGATGTTGCCTGCCTGCGCTCCGATGATTCTATTGAGCATGCAGCCCAATTAATGAAGCAGTACAATTGCGGTTCCCTTCCGGTATGTACCCAGGATAAGCTGATCGGTATTGTAACCGACCGGGATATTGCTGTCCGCTCCGTGGCCTCCGGCGAGGATTCCTCCTGCCAGAGAGTCGGCGACATTATGACAAAGGAAGTTGTTTTTGCAAATCCCGAAACCAATGTGGATGATGCCGCCAGATTAATGAGCGACCGTCAGATCCGCAGGCTTCCCGTCGTAGAAAATAACAGCCTGATTGGTATCGTTGCTCTCGGTGACATTTCCTTAGAGCCTGCCTGCCAGGAATGTGCTGAGGATGCACTGAAAAACATCTCCCTGCCGGGAAGCAGTATCAGATAATTCTTTCCCGAATAAATAAGCAGTAGTACGGTAAGATGGTACTACTGCTATTTTTTATGTAAAAGTGGAACTTGAAAAATTCAGTGCACAGAAAAAAATATAGTATTTATGTAGGTTTACGGTGCAAATTGAATCAAGACACATTTTTCATATCTTTCTATCTTTCTATTTACACCATTTATTATTGTATTTCACTCTATCCATGGTATAATGTCGACAGACATTATACCAGCGCCGAACGCAGTGAGTGCGCATATCGGCACGATGTGCCGCATACCACAGGAGCTTGCGACTGTGGTATAATGTTGGCGGACATTGTACAGGCACTAAGCGCTCATGCCATATATACTTGCACCAGTGCAATAAGTCAACCGGCATACCCAAACCTATGATTAATATATAACTTATATTTACATGCTTTATCGGTTATTCTTATCATTATAATAATGTAAACCAGTTTAGCCGGAGACACATATGAGGAGGATTGAAATGAAAAAGTTCAAGATACAACCCGGGAAGAAGATCAGCGGATTATCCATCGTTTATCTTCTCCTTCGCTTATCCGTAATTTTAGTAATCATTGACCAACTAAAAAGCAGGGACTACGAGAATATATTTCTTTGTCTCCTGACCCTGATCCTTTTTATGATACCAAGCTTTATTGAAAAGCGCGTTCATATTGATATTCCCGATACGCTGGAGGTCATAATCCTGCTATTCATCTATTCTGCGGAGATTCTTGGAGAGATCAATTCCTATTATCTGATCTTTCCCTATTGGGATACCACGCTGCATACCTTAAACGGTTTTCTAGCAGCAGCGATTGGCTTATCATTGATTGATATTTTGAACAAGAACGACCGTTTTGCAATCTCCCTGTCTCCGGTATTTGTGGCTCTGGTAGCCTTCTGCTTCTCCATGACCATCGGTGTCATCTGGGAATTATTCGAATTTTCCATGGATCAGCTGCTTGGCTTTGATATGCAGAAGGATACCTATCTGACCTCCTTCCGATCCGTCCTGTTGAACGAACAGCGAGTAAATATTCCCGTTAAAGTAAATATTGACAGCCTCGTAGTAAATGGCGAGCCCTGGAAGGCCTATATCGATATCGGCCTTATTGATACCATGATGGATCTGTTGGTTAATTTTATCGGAGCAGCTGTATTCTCCACCTTTGGATATTTCTATATCAAGCAGAGGGGCAAGGGTAATTTCTTAAAAAGATTCATTCTGAAGTCCAATATCCAGGCTCATCGGAAGGAAGAAACAGAGGAATAGGCAAGTACCCTATCAGTTATCACACAATAAGATTAATAACCGGATAGAGAAAAAGCATACAAGGCATTATGCCAAGTATGCTTTTTCCTTAAAATTAGATTTTGGTGGTTGTGTTACTTAACGGTTACCTTTGTTTTATAGGTGTAGGTTTTTCCCGTGTATAGCTTTACTTTGGTGGTTATTGTTACCGTACCCGGTTTGTTGCCGGTAACCATTCCGTTCTTATCAATCTTCGCTACCGACGTATTGCTGGATTGATGGGTGATTACCGCCCTGCCCTTTGCAGAGAAGGATGCTTTCTCTTTCAGACTGCCAACCTTCTCCAGCGTAGCAGGAAGGCTGACCTTGATTTTCTTCTTCGTTCCTTTGTTCAAGTTCTTCGTCTGATCCACATTAATCTGCGCATTCAGTGGAGTGATCACACTCTTGGAAGGCTGATCGGACAACATCACATAGCTGCCGCCTTTGATCAGCGGGAACTCCACAAAGCCATCCTTATCCACCCGGTGGGTCGTGCCAAAGGGTACTGCTTCCAGCTTCCCTGTCTTTGCATTAACTGCATAGAGGTATACCTTCTGCCCGGCTTTGTAATTATCTGTGCCTACATGCAGTCTGATACCAGCTTGTGCGGGGAATTCTCCTGCTTGCGCAAAATCAAGAAGCATTCCATCCGCATTATTCTTATCCTTGGCCAGGATTTTCTGTACTTCCTTATTCCCGGAAGCCTTGCCGATAGCAACACCCAGAGACAGGCTGTCTTGTATGGATGCCTTGACCAGGCTATCCGCATCCATGGTAAATTCATAACGGGTCTTGCCGTTCTCGTCATTTACAATATAGCTGATCGGCTTTTGATTCTTTTTTGCTGCGTTCAAAACCGCCTTCGATAATTTAAGGCCTGGCACCGCAGCTCCATCAGTTCTTGCTTCAATGACGATTTTATCTACATCCTCGTTATTGATCTGAGTCAGGAGCGTAAATGGATCAATCACAAGCATGGAAGCAGTGGCATCCAGCTCTGCCACAATTGTTGCTGCTCCATTTTCCACATGAACCTCAACCGGTGTGCTATCCTCCGGCTTCGGTGAAGGTGTCGGTGCAGATGTCGGCGCAGGTGTCGGTTTATTATTCTCTGACGGATCATTTCCTGTGCTGCCTCCCTGGTTTCCGCCCGGATTGGAAGCGTCCCTGACGGTTCCGGTAAGGGCGATGCAGTTGAAGCCGTCCAGTGCCAGTTCAATCGTATAAGCACCTGTTCCAAGGATGGAAGCAGGAATGACAATCGTTCCGTTTTTCACAGCCCCATCGGGCAAGGCTGAACCGTTTACCATAACCAGAGCTTTTCGGTCCGGCTTTTCCACGGAGTTCAGGAATTTTGTCTTATAGTCGCCGTCCTTTAACGCAATTACATAATCACTGCCCTTAACCGGAGCGGTGCCGCTTATAATAGTATCTGCCGGTGCATCCTTTGCTCCCTCCGGAACTTCTGCGGTCATGGATACATTTTTCACCTTAAAGATGCCCGGTGTTACATTTGGACCGGAGAGTAAGAATTTCAAGAAAATCGGATTGGTGCCATTTGTGAGAGTTGAATTAATAGTATAGTTGAATTGCTTCCACTCTCCAGCATTCATATCCAAAGTCTTTTCCATTGTCACTGCCCAGGTATTATCCTCCTGGATATTTACCATGACAGAATTGTTATGCTCTGATTGTGCTTGAAAACTCAGTTTATAGGTAATCCCCTTCTTAACAGATACAGGAACATACAGCATGCTCATATAATTCAGCTGATGGGTTACCGTCTGGCTGGTAATCTCTCCGTTTTCATTTGTCGCAGGGGTAACAGAACCGCCATTGTTCAGATTATTCGTCCATCCTGTAGAATCCGTCTTGACCGGTTCTAAAACAACATCGCTGTAATCTATCGTTACGTTATTGTTGGTGGTACGCACTAAACGGATGTTATCCACCGATACGGTGCTTCCCTTTTCGAATACCAGTGCAAATACAGCCTCTTTATCGGTTACTCCCTTAGACATTGCGAAGTTTACCGTATAATCTTTCCCTGTGCCGGTTCCTGCAACATCAAGGCTCTGCTTCATATAAACCTTGGAACCGTCTTTGTTCGTAAGCACAGCCAAAACCTTAGTTGCTGCCTGAGAGGACAGGTTCAGACTCAGCCTGTAGATATCTGACTGCTGCAGCCAAATACCTTTTTGATAAATCCTCGCATTGGTATCATTTGCCGTCACAAGCACCCTGCGGCTGAAATCTCCCTTATCTCCTGCAGCTGGGTCATATTCCGGATGAAGTACGCTCGGTACTTTCACAGCTGTATTCTCAGTGTGCCAGAAAGCAAGCCGTCCTGTTCCCTGATCGAAAGAACCGTTGTAAATGTGGTTGCCGCCATTCTGATCCGGATTTTTAAAGATATCCGTGGTATCGACCTTTTCCGGTTCTACCTGTTTTACGACAACATTCCCAATCCAGACATCACCCGTTGCAAGGCCAAGATCAAACTCCAGGCGGGCGGTCGGATCCGAATCCTTATCCATTGTAAATTGATGTGTATAATGTTTCATGGCAGTTGTCAGTCCAACTGTCTTAGATACACCATAACCTGCCCAGCCGTTATCAGCATCACCGCAGGGCTTGAGCAGAAAATCCCTGTCCGCAGAAGCCTTCGCATCAAAGCTGATTTCATAAGTATAGCCGCTTGCAAACGGAAAATGCTTGATCAACTGAATCGCATAATTAAAGCTTCCACCCTTTGTAATACTGGCTTTTGCATAATCCTTACCCTCAATCGTATCCTTGGAAACTGTTGCCTCACCGCTAAAACTGCCTACAAAGAACTGCCAATCTGCGCTGGTCGGCTCTACATTAGCTACGCCATTGGTATTTAAGGTTGAAAATCCAGTATCTTTAACATAGTCACCATTAACGCCTGTCGGCTGATATGCAGGGCTTTCAAAGCTCGCCTTGTCCCTGTTCGTCTCCGGAGCTGTCAGATTTTCCTCAAGGTTCTGATAGTAAGCATCCGATTTCTTGTATACACGGACATAATCAACCTCCATGTCTGCCGGGAATGTGGCATTCTTCAAGTTCGCCTCCCCGTCGAAGGTTCCTCCGACTGCCAGGTTAAAAACAAGATAGAAAGGCACATCAAACGGTGCTCCATACGCATAATTTTCTGCACTTCCGGAATCCTTACTCCAGAAATTTCCTGTAGTGAAATACGGTACATCATCCACCAGCCATGTAATCTTCCCCGGTTCCCACTCCACGCTGTACAAGTGATATGCACCGATATCCGTTGTGGAAGCAAAGGTCAGCTCTTTTCCATAGTATGTATTGTTCGGCCACTGTGAACCAAAGTGAATCGTTCCGCCAACCTTATCCGGAACTCGGCCTCTTGCCTCCATGATGTCCAATTCTCCGGAAGCCGCCCAGGTCCCATAAATGGAGGCGTCAGCCGGAAGCATCCAGAATGCAGGCCAAAGTCCTTCTTCTGTCGGCAGCTTCATTCTTGCCTCGATCCGTCCGTACTTGGCTGCATAGAGGATATCACCGTCATCTGTCTTAGTGCGGATACGGGTAGAAGTATAGGACATACCTTCCTTTGATTCCTCTTTTGCAGTAATGACCAGCTTACCGTCCTTTACCACATGGTTTGTATCAGTATAATATTGCTTCTCTTGATTCCCCCAATAATCCGGTCCGCCGTTCGGGTCTTTTGTTCCGATCTGGAAGGACCACTTGGCAGGGTCAAGTGCTGTGCCATCAAATTCATCGGACCAAACCCGAGTGTAGCCGGCTGCGGCAAGGTCTGCCTGATTGTCATAGATATAGTCTATTGCCTTAATAATGGTAACTGGATAATTTACCGGTGTTGTTGTTACGCCATCCTTATCAAAATAATAGCGGATAATCTGACTGCCTGTTAAAGCAATCGTGTCCGTTCCTTCCCAGATACCATTTGTTTTCTTCGCCATCGTACATACCTTAAAAGCTGCGCCGGTCACTGCATTTGCTTCGGCTTCTGTCGCACGGATGGCATAGTATGCTTTTACTTGTGTAACAGTATCATCTTTATCCTGTTGGAACTTTATGCTTGTTCCCTTTTTATTTACTGCAATCGGGATTGCTGTTTCCTGCTCTTCAACCAATACGTTCTTGATGGTAACCACACCGCTTAGACCGCTGGCCTCGCTCCCCGTCCTGCCGAACGCAAAGTATAATATATTATTTTTAGGAGTACCTGCTACAAGTTCCTTGCTGTAATGATACTTTGTATTTGCTGTAAGGTTAATCGGTTCCGCAATCATACCAGCATCGTCCAGCTTTATGAATACCTCTTTGTTTGCCGTTGAGGTAATATCAAATTCTATCTTGTATTTGGTCCCGCTTTTCAGTCCAAGGTCTTTTACCATGTACTGAATTCCCCATTCATTGCTGCCTCCGGCTCCAAAGTTGTTAACTGTAACCGTTGCTGTCTTCCCATCTTCGTTCACAACAGCGCTTGAACCGGACCAGGAATCACCTTGATACAGTTCTGTCGTAGCATTCTCTAAATCAATATAATCTCCTGCTTCGACCACCTCAACCTTTATGTTCTCTATGGTAACCACACCGCTTAAACCGTTGGCCTCGCTCCCCTTCCTGCCGAGCGCAAAGTATAATATATTGTTTTTAGGAGTACCGGCTGCAGCTTCCTTACTGTAATGATACTTAGTATCTGCTGTCAGGTTAATTGCTTCCGTAATCATACCAGTATCATCCAGCTTTATGAATACCTCTTTGTTAACCGTTGAGGTGATATCAAATTCTATCTGATATTTGGTGCCGTTTTTCAGTCCAAGGTCTTTTACCATGTACTGAATCCCCCAATCATTGCTGCCTCCGGTTCCAAAGTTATTAACTGTAACCGTTACTGCAGCCCCACTTACGCTCATAGCAGCACTTGATCCAGACCAGGAATCACCTTGATACAACTGTGTATTCGCCTTCTCTAAATCAATGTAACCTTCTGCTGTAAGCTCCGCCGCTTCCGCACTTCGGACGAAGCTTCCTGCGGCTCCTGGAATCGCCTGGAACAACATGGCAATTACAAGCATTGCCACTGCCGCTCTTTTGAAACACAGTCCAATTCCTTTTTTTCTCTTTGTTCCTCTCATACAATCCCTCCTTATTAATTTTAAACAATATTTATTCATATAACGTGTATTTTTAGTGAATAAATACTATCTTCAATTGTAAATGAATTTATATATATGTCAAGTAAAATAATAAAAACATTTTTATTTTATATATTTTCTTGCATTATGTATATGTCCGTAAGATTTTCATCCTCTGATCTCCATTTAAGACACGACTTTTTCTAATTATTTCATCCAATCCATTGCTTATCGCCTCTCAATATTCTTTATTTGTGGATATTTCAGCGAAATCTACTCTTTGCAAATATCACCATCATAATTTTTTCATCCTTAATGCCTGGAATAAAATCATTTTTATTATCGCGCGACAGATAAGAATCAACGAGAAAGGCATGATAAATAAATGCCCCTTTCAGCTTCAATACAGCTTTAACTGCTGTTTGTTGCCAGAAGGGGCATTCTTTATACTTTACTTTTATTTATGATAATAGGTATTCTCAAGCGGCAGCTTTGTTCTGAAGACGCCGTCCTTTTTATAATAAGCATTCTGGCAGGCAGGAGCTCCCATGACCGCCACGATCTCTCCGACACCCTTGGCGCCGTAAGCCAGATCCGTTCTGTTCTTTTCCACCAGATGCATCTCAAACTCCGGCATCTGGCTGGCCTTAAAT
>JAEZFH010000414.1 GCA_023437885.1 Bacillota bacterium
CTGTTAAGTATGGCAAGACCTCAGATTACCAGCAAAAGAATATCCGCGGAAGGCTCATTGACCCTTGACTTTTCCCTGCCGCCCCACGGGATTCGGATGGTTCTGCTGAAGAAAATTATATTGAAGAAAGTATATTAAAGCAAATCAATCTCAGAACAAAGCGATGTGTAAAATAACAGGTCGAATACAGCATATATTTGAATTTATACATATATGCTGTATTCGGCTTATTTTTATGTCGTTTTATGCTTTTTTGAATTCGTAAAGCATTAACTTCAGCAATCAGGGATGAAATCTCAGCAGTATATGGCGTCAAACCGGACAAATAAGGGGAAGCTTTTCTCTGAATAATTTAGTAATATGTTACTATAGAGGAGCCGAATGAAATATATTTATTGTTATTATTACCAAGCGCTTCGGAGGCACCTTGATAATTTATTGGTATTATCCCGATTGCCGGTACGATTGGAGCTGCTCCGGTAATCAAGACTTATATTAAATGAGGAGGTAATTATCGTGGAAAAAGGAAATTTGGCAAAAAAAATGTCTATGGTAACAAAAAAAGAAAAATCATCCTATGGCTCATACTTTATCGGACAAAACATTTATTATCTTCTGTTGTATATGTTTCTGGTCCCTTATTTTACGGATATCGGGATTCCGGCAGCCAGTGTGGCGGTTCTGACGCTGATTGTAAAGGCATGGGATGCAATCAATGACCCGATCTTTGGAGGTATCGTTGACCGGGTTAAGTTTAAAAAAGGCAAATTCCTCCCGTGGCTTAAGGTCTCCCTCCTGGCGATACCCGCATCCACCATTCTTTTATTTGCCATTCCTGCCTCACTGCCGGTGGCAGTAAAGATTACCTGGGCAGCCGTTGCCTATATATTATGGGATACCGCCTACACGATCTGTGACGTGCCCATCTTTGGTATCGTTACAACCATGACGGACGAACAGCAGGAACGTACATCCCTGCTTACCATCGGACGTATGTCCGCCCTGATTGCGGCACTTATGGTTTCCGTTGTGGTTCCGATGTTAAAGGGTGTTATTGGAGGCTGGCTTCCGACAACAATTGTATTATCTGTAATAGCGATTATCTCTATGATTCCCATCTGTCTGACAGCGAATGAACGGATTGAACCGAAGGCGGCAGAGAAGGAAACTACGGTGAAGGAAATGTTCTCTTTCCTTCGCCAGAACAAATACATGCTAATCTTCTTTGGCGCAATATTAATCATACAGTCTGCCGGAATCGGTAATTCCATGGGCTTATATACGGCAAGGTACCTGCTGGGAAATGAGGCCCTGATGACCCTGACCTCCCTGGTTCCCATGCTGCCCATGCTGCTGATCGGCTTCTTTGTACCCGCCATAGTTAAGAGAGTCGATAAGTATTATTTGTTCCTGTGGGCGAATATTGCAACGGTAGTGATTAGTGCTGTCTTATTCTTCGTAGGCTACAGCAATATGACCTTATATCTTGTTATGCTTATATTAAGAGGAATTCCGGTTGGTATTACAAGTATCTTAATGTTCATGTTCACACCGGATTGTGCTGAGTATGGCTGCTATAAATCCGGCATCAGTGCCCCGGGAATCTCATTTTCCATCCAGACCTTCACCTCAAAACTGACCGCTGCCCTGGCGACCTCTCTCGGAGCCGCCTGTCTGGCTGCAATTGGATTTGTGGAAGGAGAGGGTGCCGTGCAGACGGCGGGCTTCACCGATCGATTCTGGGCCGTAACGGTCTGGGTTCCGGTTGTAGGTGCAATTCTGGGTATTATCGTATTAAGCTTCTACAAGCTGCGGGATAATTCGGTGCAAATTATGGCAAAATGCAATGCAGGCGAGATCAGCAGGGAAGATGCCGCAAAGGCATTGGAAGGAAAATTATAGTTATGAGGAATGGAGGAAATGATGGTTGATTTAAAAGCAATACCCTATAATTTAAGTGATAGCGACATCGCATGGGTGAAGGATACCCTGGAACATATGAGTCTTCAGGAGAAGATCGGACAGTTGTTTTTCCCCATCGGTTCTACGACGGATGAAAATGTATTGAAGCAGCTTGTAGGCGGACTTGGAATCGGTGGAATGATGTACCGGGCCGATGACGGGAATGTGGTGCAGGATACCCATCGCGCCATACAAAGCTACGCTAAAATCCCATTGCTGCTGGCGGCCAATCTGGAAGCCGGCGGTACCGGGCTTGTAAGAAACGGCACTACCTATGCCATGCCGATGCAGGCAAGTGCCTCCGGTGATGAAGAAGCCGGATATAAGCTGGGCAAGATCGGATGTTTTGAAGGGGCGCAAGTGGGCTGCAATCTTGCCTTCGCGCCGATTGTAGATATTGATATGAATTTCCGTAATCCCATAACGAATCTGAGAACCTTTGGCAGCAACACGGAGAAGGTAATCCAAATGGCCAGCGGATATCTGCGTGCCGCCGACGAAGAAAATGTCGCCGTGTCTATCAAGCATTTTCCCGGTGACGGTGTAGACGAACGAGACCAGCACCTGCTTACCAGCATCAATTCCCTGCCGGTTCAGGAATGGGATGAAACCTTCGGCAAGGTATACAAAACCCTGATAGAACAAGGCGCTAAGACCGTGATGGTGGGACATATCGCCCAGCCTGCTTATGTTCATGAGCTGAATCCGGATATCCCGGCACAGAATACGATCCCTGCAACCCTTTCTCCGGAGCTGCTTCAGGGATTACTTCGCGGGAAGCTTGGGTTTAACGGAGTTACGCTTACGGATGCGACTCCGATGGTGGGCTTTTGCGCCGCCATGAAGCGGGAGGAAGCGGTTCCCCAGACCATTGCTGCCGGTTGCGATATGCTGCTGTTCAATAAGGATATTCAGGAGGACTTTGGCTTCATGATGGCAGGATATGCCAAAGGGATTATTACTGAGGAGCGCCTGGAAGAGGCTGTGACAAGAATTCTCGGGCTCAAGGCAAGCCTGAAGCTGCACGAAAAACAAAAGCAGGGTACCCTTGTTCCGGAAAAAGAGGCATTGGAGAAGATCAGACTCCCGAAGCATCTTGCCTGGGAAAAGGAATGTGCCGGAGCTGCGGTTACTTTGGTGAAGGATACCGCCGGATTGCTTCCCATATCACCGGTGAAACATAGAAGAATCTATCTGAATGTGATCGAAGAGAATGACAGTATAGAATCTCCCCTTCGCCTAAAATGGAAGAGCAGACTGGAGGAGCAGGGCTTTGAGGTAACGGTACGAAACCGTGATACCAAGATTGACATTGAGAGTGTAATGGCAGGAAAACCGGATGCGAGGGCAATGGAATTAATATCAGAAGCCTTCAGCGGAGTGGGAGCATTTGCTCAAAAATATGATTTGGTGCTGTATATCTGCAATCTTGAGACCAACAGCAATAACACCGCAATCCGTATCCATTGGAAGGGCCTGGGCGGCATGGGCAATGATACGCCCTGGTTTGTCAAGGAAATCCCCACTTTATTTATAAGTACCGCTAATCCGTATCATTTGCTGGATGTACCGATGATTCCCACTTTTATCAATGCGTATTCTTCTACGGATGTGACCATGGCCGCTGTCATTGAGAAGCTGTTGGGAAAGAGCGAATTTAAGGGCATTTCTCCGGTCGATCCATTCTGTGGAAGATGGGATACTGCATTGTAGTGAAGGATGTAATATACACAGTAACATGAGCTTATGATTGAATAGTGAAACTAACATAATGAAACTAAAATAAAGGAACTGGATAACGAAATTAGAATAGAGAAATGCCTGCTTCTCATTTAATGAGGTCGGGCATTTCTCTTTGCCTGCATACTTTTTATTCTCTGGTATCTTATTTTATACAGATGTATTTTTATTTTGATATTTTTTTATTTTGATATTTTTTATTTCGTATTTTTTTATCTTTGGTATCTTCTTTTTTATTCTCATATATCTTCTTATTCATCTTCGGTATATTTTTCTGTTCTATGTAATTTTGCAAGACACAAACCATTCCCTATCATACCATACATATACATTTTATTTGCCACTGTATTTATCTCTATCAGCCATAAAGATAGCTCAAAAGGCAAGAAACCGAATGGCCTGTGTTTAAGATCGCAGATTACTTTTAAGAAGACGTTGTTCCTGTTCCCGGAACTGAGTCGGTGTCATACCCGTCTCTTTTTTAAAGAGCTTTGAGAAATAAAAGTACTGTGTATATCCGGCCTTTTCACAGACGATGGAGATGGGCTCATTGGTTTTTGCCAACAAATCCTTGGCATAATTCATACGCAGATCCTTGATGTAATTCGTAAAGGTGGTGCTCAGCTCCCGTTTGAATACCTGGCTCAGATAGCTTGGATTGATGGTATAGTTCTGGCAGATTGTCTGGAAGGATAAGGGAGCAGTAAAATTATGATTAATATGGTCGATAATCTTCTTAAAGGTATCGTTCTTAATTAAATCCATATTTATCGTATTGCACAAATGGTTTGTATTGCTCAGGAAGGTAATCAGGTATTGAAAAAGGGAATCGACATCTGAAAAAGCACCGAACAACTCCGCAGGAGTGCGGATCTGTTCTTCAAAATAGCTTCCGTCCAGCCGGTACAGCAGAGACATGCATATATTATAGATCATGATCACATCCTGCAGGGTACGGTCCTCCGAAGGATATAGGGTATTATAGTTTTTGAGCAGGGAAATCACATTCCGGGAGTTGTTTTTACTGGCTTCCGCAATAAGAAGGTTCACATAATCTGAATCCGGTTCTTTGGCAGGAACCGTAAAAGCAGCCTTTGTGATATCAATGGGATGAAGATAGTAGGAATAAATGCAGTCCAGCAGCTTTTCCACATCCCTGCAAAAGTTCTGATTCAGTTTGGAGGGCATATAGCAGTAATTTCGTATTTGTTCCCGCAGGAACATCTGCTTGATGCGCTGGCGAAAACCGATTCCGGTCAGGAAATCGCCGTCTTCGATGATATAGAGATAGGTATCCAGTTCATAATGGATTTTGTAATAATGTACATACCCGTCCAGTTCATAGCTGATATCCTGGATGCTTGCGGCAAGGGTAATATCCCCTGGGCAATTTTTCATCTTGCTAAGATAGCTGGTGAAGCGGTCGATGTTGGCGGACGAAGGAGTGTGGAGCATGGAGTGGAAGAGGGTGTTAAAATAGAATTCTTCCTCCTCCAATGTATCTCCTATCTGCTTAAGCAGCGTCTGAATTTCTTCATCCTCTAGGGGCTTCAGACAATAGCTAACCGCCCCCAGGGATAAAGCCTTCTTGGCATAGGAAAACTCTTCATGTCCGCTGATAATTACAAATTTAATCTGAGGCTGAAGCTTATGAACCGATTCCATCAGCTGCAGCCCATCCATCCCGGGCATCCGGATATCGGTAAATACAACATCCGGCTTCAGGATAAGAATCTGTTGCAGGGCCTCCTGGCTGTTCTGGAAGGTTGCGATTACCTCAAAATCGGTAGAACTCCAGTCAAAGGCCAGGGCCAGGCTGTTCAGGACCATTTTTTCATCATCCACTAATACAACAGGATAGCTCATGAGTCACTCCTTTCCGGTATGTCAACAGGCAGGGCTATAGTGAAGGTAGTACCCTCCATGGCATTGCTTTCCACTGTTAAACCGTATTCCTTTCCATACAGCAGCCGAATCCGTTCATTCACATTGGAGATACCGATTCCATGTGCCGCATTCTGGGAATAGATATGGGGATGTCCTGTAAGGGATGCCTGTATTTCCTTCAGCTTCCCGGTCTCAATCGGAAGCCCGGTGTTATTTACTTTAATAACCATGGTATTTTCCCGGCAGTCGGCAGAGAGAAGAAGCCGGGAGGCCTCAGAGCTTCCCTCAATACCATGGACAATGGCATTTTCTATCAGGGGCTGGAGGATCATCTTCGGAATGATGAGGTCATAGCAGTTGGGGTTGATATCATATTCCACATAGAAACGGTCCTCGAAGCGCATTTTTTGTATACTGATATAATTCTTTACAATCTTGACCTCATCCCGAAAGGGTACGTTGTCATCCCCCTTTACACTGTATTTGAAGATGGTAGCCAGGGATTTGGCGGCTGCCACAATTTCCGGCTGTTTTTGCTCTGCGGCAATCCCCTTGATGCATTCCAGGGTATTGTAGAGAAAATGGGGATTGATCTGACTGCGGAGATGGATTAGTTCCGCCTGCTTCTTTTCAATTTCCTGCTTGTAGAGATGCTTATTCGCGGTCAGAAGGGTATGGGTCAGGGAATCGATCTGCTCCAGCATTTCATTGGTTTCCTTGGCAACAATGGTAATCTCGCGGTAGCCCTCCAGGGATACCTGTTTTTTTAAATCCCCCAAATTCCCCTGCTTCAGGGAGGAAATGAAGTTCACCAGCTTATTAAGCGGAGAAATAATATGGATAATTAATACCACCCAGAGGACAAGTACGACTGCAGTGATCAGCAGAAAGAGCATGAGGTAATAATTTTGGGCACCGAGAGGCCCATAGATGGCATCCTCCTGCTTGGTTAAGGACACAATGGTTAATCCACAGCCCTCCACCTCCATCATCCGGTACTCCCCCCTGGTCAGATCTGACAGGGAGGGAAGCGTACCGTTGGTATTGGTCCAGAAGATCTGGCCGGAGTGATCCATCAGATAGAATTCCGAGCTGGTTTTATTGTAATTATGGTCACTTTGATCCAGAAATGCGGTATCATTGAGTACCAGGTATACATCACCGATCTTTTCATTTACCTTAATATAGGTACTGATGGAGTTAACAGGATAATGTATGACGAAATAATGGCTGTCCAGCGACTTGTTGTATAGCAGGGCGCTCAGGCCGATGGAATTCATATCCTCAAAATGGGAGGGAAGCTCATAATTCGTGTCGATGAGGGAATATTGGTTGCTATAATTATCCAGTATGATGATATCCAGGATATGGGGGTTCAAGGTCATAATACTTGTGAGGTTGGTAATCATCTGCCGGTAATAGGGATACTTGTCTTCATCGGCGGAATCCAGCAGAAAATTCTGGACATCCGCATGATAGGAGATAAATTGTATGATTTTGGACAGGAAGGAATAGTTGGAGATGATGGTTTCTTCCAACTGATAGCTGATTTCATTGGTGTATTCCGTGCTCTTATTTTCATAGATTTCCTGCGTGGTGTTGGCATAGACCAAAAGAAAGCAGGTAAATATGATAATGGTGATTAGCGTAAGTATGATAATTTGGGTAAATAGCCTTAACTGCCTGAAGTTCTGTATCATAGTTATTATCATTCCTTTCGCTATCATTCCTTTCAATGCTAAGGGTACAAATAAGATATGAAAAACCTTTATTTGCACTTACCTCTGTTGAGGCCCTTTATAGCATTACCAAACAGATTGTCATCTAAGTTTATCACAATTCTTCCTGTCTGTATAGAGAAGCGGTCCGTCGTCTATACGCCGGCCGCATTTCCTGCAGTCACAATCTTCTCCCAGAAATTACATGCCGGAAGCTCCTTTTTGGAAGAAGGGGAAAAGAGCAGCCGGGGCTCCTCCAGCTCTTCAATCACGGTAATTTTACCCTCCAGATACTGTTTTATCCTCTTCCCGGCGGAAGCCAGCCGTGTCATTACACCTCCAAAGCGAAGATCGATTACCTCAAAACCAAAGGGTTTATTTTCACTGAACCACAGCTCCTCACGATAGTCTTTTAATGTCTCAAGCAGAGAAATACAGGCAGGAATATCCTGCACTATAATCTCCTCCAAAGTATTCCTGTCCTTTGTATGGTAAGCCAGATGGAGCTTGTTGCCCAGCGGTGCTTTGACGGAAAGTACTTCTGCCAGAGTATGATAATAATTTACCAGAAGACGGTCCTTTGAGGTATGGGGCTTTAATTCGTCAGCCAGAGCTTTATAATAGCTGCCCAACTGGAAATCCTTGATCTGTTCATCAAAGAGAGCTACCAGAGGGTCCTGATAGAGACAGTATTTGGACGGGTTTGCCGCCTCAAGATTATTTACTGCTCCGTCCGGATGGGAGTCCAGCCTATCGATCAGCTGATAGGCATCATACGGGATTTTGGTCAGAAAATACAGCCGATCCCGGAATTCTTCCATAGTAAAACTCTGAGAGTACCCCAGCTCGGCAAAATACAGTACGGAGGGAAGTCCGGAGAAATGGGGGGTCTCGGCACCGGCATCCTGCCACATGGTACAAAGTGCATTTTTGACTTGAACCTTTTTACAGGCGCTCAGTCCGGCTTCTGTAATAGCAAAGGCCTTCGTATAGTTGGGAACAAGGCCGTTCCAAGTCCATCCGCCGCCGGCAAACCAGCAATCCGGGTCCATCTGCTGGTGCAACCGCAGATATTTCTCATAGAAGGAGGTTTCCTCGTGATAATAGTCCCAATAAGTAAGGCGCAGCTTTGCCGACGGCAGGGTAACATGGCTTAAGTCCAGGCCGTCAGGCATATCATAATAGTCACCGGAGGGGGAATTGATCCGGAAAAACATGTCGCTCCACATAATACTTTCCAGCTGCAGCTCATCGCAAATGGACTGTACCCTCCCCAGGTGGGTCATCATCAGTTCCTCCCGGTTTTTAAAGCCATTCTCATGAAGATACCTGCCCAGTCCTAAATAATGTGCTTCATCCATGCCCAGGTGGATACGCTTGCTCCGAAACGGTTCGCAGGCGGAGGATATCAGGCTATTCAGGAAATCCACCACCTCCGGGGCCTCCACATACAGGATATCCTCCGTATCCCGCAGCTTTGCCATGGAATTCCAGCGGAGTGCGCATCGAAGATGTGCCAGGGTTTGGATGCAGGGTATGATTTCAATACCGAACATAGCGGCATAATCATCGCATTCCTTCAGCTCCGCTTTTGTAAATCTGCCGCGGTAGGCACCAAAATACGGATAATTCTCCACCTCATAGGTATCCTCCGTGTAGAGCATGAGTACATTCATTCCCACACAGGCCAGAAAACGGATATATTTCCTGACGGAGGCAACGGTTAATACCGCATTTCTGGAACAGTCCAGCATGACACCGAAGGAGTCAAAATATATCTCTCTTTTTATAACAAAGGGATCCATACCGGTGGTACTGTTCAATTTTTGAAGCAGGAGCATAAAACCAAGGTAAATATGTATTTTTTCTTTGCCGCAGATGGATGCCTCAAAGCCGTCAAAGGAGACCGTCAGTGCTGCATCCGGCATGAGCTTTACCTTCAGAGTAATATCGGCGGGGATATTACTCAAAGGATAGTCAGTCAGAAGTTCCATAATTCCATATTGGTACGGTTTTGCAGATTCGGATAAATGTAACACTTAAAACACCTCATTTCAATCTTTTTGATTAGCTCTATTATAGGCGAAGAAAATCCCGGAAATCAAGGGCTTTTGCGTTATTGCAGCATTATATAAAGACAGGTCATGGGGAGGATTGAATAACTAAGAAACATATAAAGGCAGGACATATTTAACTAAATAGAAGGCATATTGAATATCGAGAGAATTATTATATAATATTGATATGGTATGTATGAAACAGTATGAATAAAACCAATATGATAAAAACAGTATGAATAAAGCAATACGATTAAAGCAACACAATAAAAGTAATACAATTAAAGCAATACAATTAATGTAATACGATTATAACAATACAATTAAAGCAATATAATTAAAGCAATGTGAATAAATCAATAGGAATATATAATACGAATAAAACATATTGAAACGAAACAATGCCGGGAAACAATGAACAGATAGCGGTTGAAGCAAAAGATGGGGGAAGGGAAATGAAAAGGGACAGAAAAAATATAGTAATCTTGGGCTTACTTCTCACGGCAGTTCTATGCCTGACCGTGATTGTATATTTATTATGGAACCGTGCTGCTTACATTAACGGGTTATCCGGAGCTGAGAATGCTCAGGAAGATGGAGCAGGGAAGGAACGGATGTCCATCAGTATCGGAATGTGGGATATTGGGCAGAAGCTGGCGAGGGATGAAGTATTATCTGCGATCGAAGACAAATTTGATATCATCCTGAAGCCGGTCAATGTAAACTATACCAACTGGACCCAGGAATACCAGAAAATGGCGGCTTCTGACAGCCTACCGGATATTATTGTTCATGACATTATAGGCTCTGCCACCTATTCTGCCTGGCTGGCCCAGGGAATCATACGCCCGCTTCCGTCGAAGCTGAAGGATTATCCTAACCTGGAGGCATATATGGATTCTGAATATATCCAGAATTTTAAGGAGAGCGATGGAGGTATCTATTTCGTACCTCGTATGACTTATCCCGAGGAGAGTCTATGGGCACTGGACCGCTGTATTGTGGTACGCAAGGACTGGCTGGAGGAATTGAAGCTGGAGCTGCCACAAAATGATGAAGAATTCAGGGAAGTACTTAAGGCATTTACGAATTCGGATTTTGATGGTGACGGGGAAAAGAACACCATCGGTCTGGCTACGGAGAATATGAATACCCTGGAAGCAATCTATCTGAGTGTATTTCCCGAATTATCCAATATCGAACGGGGATGGATGCAGGAAGAGGGGCGGTGGATGCCGGTATATGCCTCAAAGAGAACCGGTGAAGCGCTGGCCTATACCAAGGAGCTGTATGACAGCGGGCTGCTGGACCGGCAGTTCCCCTACCGTACAATACCGGAAGCTTTTTCCCTTTTTACCGAGGGAAAGAGCGGAGCCCTATGCTGCCAGTATTTTAACCTGGTAAAGTATTGGGATGAGACCGACCCGGATCATATGAGCCTGGATAAGATTGCTGTCATAAAGCCCTGGCCGGCGGAGGACGGAAACAGATATTCCTTTACTTCCAGCCTTCATTGGTCCGAACTATACTTTAGCTCCGGAGTCAGCGATGCGAAGATGGATCGGATATTGAAATTATTTGATTATCTTCTATCCGAGGAGGCCAAGGATTTATTCTATCATGATGGCGATACCGAATGGCTGAATCAGAACCCTTCCATTGAGGTATTTTCCACTTTGGTGAGCTGGAACCAGCAGGAGTTTTATGAAAAGTCCCCTTCTGCTGTGGGAATCTATGGGGAAGAGAATTTGGATTATGCCATTGAATTAATGGACTGGTACCGGAATAATACAACTACGGTCCATTATAATAATAAGATTACCTTTCTGAGTACACCCTCCAAGCTTCTCCTTCCAACCTATCAGGAGATCAAGGATGATATGATACAAACTATCATGGGGAAGAAGGATGCCAAAAAGGCCTGGGAAGAAGTTCTTGAAAAATACCGCAGCGAAACCCCTTTGGAGGCTGCAATTAAGGAAGTAACCGCATTGACTGATTAATTTAAAGATAATATTTAAAGATAATAGAAATAAAAGATTAGAATAAAAGAATTAGAATTAAAGAATATTGGACTTAAAGAATATAGGAATTAAAGATATTACGAATACAACAAATAAACCGCCGGACGATAATTAGAGTTCAAGTTATCGTCCGGCGTCAGTATTTTGCTTTAAAGAGAATCCATCCCATAGGGCATATGATTTATACATGCTGTACATAAGCTATATCCTGAATTATACGAATATGCACTATGGTTATACATTATCAATTGTCTATCTAATCCGCTATTGAAAGAGCATAATTATATAAAGTCTCTCCATACCAACGCCTTGGAAAAAATACTACAATAAAGTTGCATGAATAATGCGGCTTAATAAAGAAAAGCGGAGGTAGAAGATATGAAAAAAAGAATTTGGAGTGTAATACTCGTAACGGCAATGACCGTATTATACTTGGCCGGTTGCGCAAAGAAACCGGCAGATACGGCAGGCGATGCAACACCAAGCCCCACAAAGGCACCGGTAGCAGCGGAGGATGGGACTACTGAGGTACCGGCAGCGGGATTGTCAGGTGAGATTGTTTACTGGTCCATGTGGCAGGAGACGGAGCCGCAGGCAACTATACTGAAAAATGCCATAGCAAGATTTGGAGAAGCAAATCCGGACTGCAAGGTTACTGTAGAGTGGAAGGGAAGAACCATTAGCGACCTGTTATTACCGGCATTGGAGTCGGGGACAACGATTGATATCTTTGACACAGACCCGGCTAAGATCTACAGCGCAGATCCCGGAAAGCTTTTGGATTTAAATGATTTCTATGCATCGGAAGCTTCTCAGGGTGTAACCGTT
>JAEZFH010000440.1 GCA_023437885.1 Bacillota bacterium
GTCCCAGATAGGTAATCACTAACCGCTTGCTCTTTGAGTTCCTTTAAGTAGGTCCTTCACGTTGTAATAGAAAGATGTATTTTCAATTGGCGGCTCAGGTCGCCGATGCCGTGGATATCCTTTTAAAAGCACAGCATGTGGAGACCACAATCCTGCTGCAACGTCAAAACGCTTGATATAAGCGGGTTCGCAGGATTGTTGTTGAAATATGCTTTGACGTGAAAGAATGATGCTTTCACGTCTTTTCTTTTGCAAGATAATAATGGGGTTACTCTACCTTACATTAAGATGATGAAGGAATGTAGATGAAAACTGTCAGGATTATTCCCGCTATACCTAAAGAGAATATAAAGCTTAGGGTTGCCGCCTATTGCCGGGTAAGCACGTATGGACCGGCGCAGCTTCGCAGCCTGGAGCTTCAGATAAAAACTTATACAAAGATGATACAAAGTCGTCCTGACTGGATTTTTGCCGGCGTATTTTTTGACGTGGGGAAAAGCGGATTGCGGAGAAGTGGAAGGAGTGGACTGGACAAAATGCTAAGGAAGGCGGCGAAAGGCAAAATCGATTACATCATCACCAAGTCAATCAGCAGGGTATCGAGGGATACTCTGGAGGTATTGAAAATTATAAGATTTTTAAGAGAGCGAGGGATCAATATGCATTTTGAAAGCGAGGATCTGGATTCAATCGAAATAGGTAAGGAATTTGAGATTACATTGAGAGGAATGCTGGCGCAGGACGAGAGCCGAAATACCAGCGAGAATATCCAGTGGGGGTTCCAATGCAAGTTTGAGAAGGGCGATATCTTTACGAAGTATAAGAATTTCATGGGGTATACCTGCATAGACGATGAAATTGTTATCGTTCCGGAACAGGCAGAGGTTGTTAGAAAAATGTTTGACTTGTATTTGCAAGGTCTGTCATTTGGACAAATAAAGTCTCATTTGGAGTCCCAGGGGATTAAAACTGTAACGGGCAAAGAGGTTTGGGATACGAAAACTATTCAGAAGATGCTGAAGAACGAAAAGTACAAGGGCGATACGATGTTACAAAAGACTTTTACCGAGGATTTTATGACCGGAAAGAAAAGAAAAAATATTGGTCAACGCTATCGGTATTACGTAAAAGACAGCCACCCGGCGATTGTTTCTGCTGAGGTGTTTGATAAAGTGCAGGAAGATATGGCAAGGCGTGCAAGAGTAGTTCATAAAGAGGATGGCACGGTAGAATCCAGTGGAAGCAAATACAACGGTAAATATCTTTTGGAGAATTTGCTTGTGTGTGGCAGCTGTGGAGCATCTTATCGGAGGAGAACGGAAAGAGGTAAGGTGGTTTGGAGATGTGCTACGAGGATGGAGAAAGGAATAGCGGCATGTTCTAATTCCCCCACATTAGATGAAGAGTGGATCAAGGGTTGTCTCGGTGAAACGGTTTGTGAATATGGTATTTATGAGGAAGCTTTCATTAGGAATAGCATTGAAAAAATACTGGTTTTTGAAGAGTATATTTCAATTTGCCATAAAGATAAATTATGGATTAATATCAAATTGAATAATAGATAAAAGCCTTTTTAAGGCAGCGAAACGAATAATTGGAGTATTGTAGTGTTTGCCAATCACCCTGTCATTTTTGCCCAAGATATGGCATAATATAAGAAAATTCTCATTCTCTGGATGTAAGAAAGCGTCTTTAATTTACTGTACTATATTTTGAAATGCCCGAAGAATTATATAGAGAACTAATATTAAAATCTTTTCAGTGATCTTTTAGAACTGGAATCCAAGAATACACGTTGTCTAACAGCAAATTCCCACCACTAAGAGGATGATGCATGTGGGTTGGGATGCGTCGAAAATTCAAGAAACGTTAAATGAAATTGGTCGCGGAGAACACCGCGCCGTCCTGGCGCGAATTGTGAAAAGTTTGCTTTAGAATTTGATGATTTAAAAATTATTTATAAAGGAGAAATCGCTATGGCTTTACCAACATCCTATATGACAGGTAGCTTTACAAAAATACCAAAGTATTTTGAAGCATTATTAAATGCACAAGCACCTGCGAAGTTTACCACTAAGTTTTTTGAGGATCTAGGCTTTACTAGCTCGAATGACAGGCAATTTATTGGTGTACTAAAATCAATTGGCTTTTTAGATGAAGCAGGTACACCAACAAACAGATATTATAAGTTTTTAGATCAAAGCAATTCAAAGATTATGGTTGCCGATGGCATTAAAGAGGCATACGCAGACTTGTTTCAATTAAACACAAGTGCATATTCTATGACGAAACCGGAAGTTGAAGGAAAATTTAAAACATTAACAAATGGCTCAAAGGCTGCCGGTACAATTGCAAATATGGCAAGTACCTTTGTTAATTTGTGCAGCTATGGAGATTGGGTACTGCCAGGCGCATTATCGACTGTAATTGGGGAACCAGAGAAAAGAGGAGAAAATGAACAAACAATAGCAAAACCTAATGTGCAAACTCAAAGTGGAGGATTATTTGACTTGAATTATAATATTCACATACATTTACCTGCGACAAGGGATGAAGGCGTTTATGATGCATTATTTGCAAGCTTAGCCAAACACATTCCGTTGAAGTAGGTGATAGTTTTGAAAAGTGATATTTACTCCTATGTATTTCGCGGCAGGTTAGCCGAAGAGGCATTAGATAAGGCAGGATGTCAAAAGTATCATCCGGAGGCTATATATTTCTCTGAGGAAGTTGCAAAAAAATTAAGTCTCCATGAGATTGACGAAAAATATGTTCAGCGTTCTAAAAGTATGATAACTGTTTTTGCTGCAATAACAGCCTTTGAAAATGCCACTCGTGATTATGTTTATAAAGTATTAATTGATTCATATAAAACGGAATGGTGGAGTAAAGGGATACAAGGTTCTATAAGGACAAAAGCGGAAGGTAGGAAAGAAAAGGAATCAAAGATTCGATGGCACGTTAATCGTGGTGATGAAATGATGTCATATTTAGACTTTGGAGATTTAGCTAAAACGATGACTTCTTCTGACAATTGGAACTTATTTGAGCCTGATGTTGTAAGCCAAGAATGGGTCAAAAACTTATTCGAAGACGTGGAAACTTCAAGGAATGTTATCATGCATAGTGGCATTCTGGATGACTATGATATTAGTCGTGTTGGAATGAATATTCGAGACTGGTTAAGACAAATAAATGCTTGATTTAAGGAGTCACCGTCCATGGCGACTTCTGAGTATGGGGGCGACCAACTTCAATTAACAGAGTATTGCCGACACTTAGTAAAGATGCATGTGGTTGGGACGCGTCGGCAATACTCGAGACGTTAGGAACCATTAATTACTATATCGGGGGTTATATATGGGGTCTCAGAAAAGGAGGCAGCAAAGACGTGGGAAGAATATGTGCCTACTGTAGTGAAAATAGGAAACTAACAAGAGAACATGTATGGCCAAATGGTATTATTCAACGAGTAAATTATGAAGCACGGTACTCTGAACAAGCAGGTAAATTTTTTGGTGCAGACCAAGTCATTTCCGATGTTTGCGAAGAATGTAATAACGGAGTATTGAGCAATTTGGATACTTATATTTGTAGTATGTTTGATCACTATTTCGCAAATTTTATTCAAAAGGGAGAATTTGTAAATTTTCATTATAATTATGATTTACTTGCTCGTTGGCTTCTTAAGATATCATATAACTCGTCGCGTTCAACTGGGGAAGATGTAAATCTATTGAAGAATTACGTTCCGTATATTATGGGTAAATCAGAATGCCCTGATGATACGTTCTCAATTAGAATTGAACTTGTTTCCCCTAGTGTCAATAATATAGATAAGAATATGAAAAAATTATTTCCTATGTCAGCTCGGTGTTGTCGAATTAAGTTTCAAGGCATACAATTAAATTGGTGTACTATTCGACTTGTTTCAATTAACTCATACTATTTTTGGCTCATATTTACTCCTGAAGAGACTAAGAATCAAATTGTTGATGATAGAGAGCTACAACTTGTTGCTAAGAATCTTCCTAGGCTTATTTTAGAACAAGATCACACAGATATTACATTGACAGCATCGAATAGGAACACTTTAATTATGCATCAGGATTGGGTGGCTAATCAGAGAGATAAATTTGAGGAATATTTACATCGGGGTGGACGAAAAAAATAAGCAGTTGAACTAAAAAACTTATTAACTGCCCCTAACAGAGTATTGCCGACACTTAGTAAAGATGTATGTGGTTGGGACGCGTCGGCAATATGCGAAACGTTAGACGTAATGGTTTCTGGGTTGTATAGGGGGGACACAACACTATTACATTGCACATAAGTGTCATACTTTTGATACCGCGATTATCAGAGAAGGATACTTTTTCATAACGATTATTCCTTTGACTGCTGTTGTGGGTAGTAAGCGCATGTGTACTCGTTGTAGTGACGTATAAAAACGTGCCATAGATGAATAGCAAGGAACGCTATCTGCATGCGTGTCAACTCTGCTGCCAAGGGGCTATCAGCTTCAAACGTCACCTTTTTTGTATTCTCAAGGCATACAGCGACCATAATCCTGTTGCATAACGTGAAAGCTGACGTTCAAGGCTTAACAGGATTATGGTAAGTAACTACTTTGACGTGAGTGGATGATCTCACGTCTTTTTTGGGTAGAAAAGCTAAAAGTATAGAAAAATTTTCCTCTTATAATTCTATTTTGTGGTATAATTTTTCTGTGATGTAAATTGTTGTCGAAAAGGAGGTGAAAATATGGTTTACACAAAACCTGTGATATTGGCACAAAGTAATGTACGGATGGCAGAATGCAAGCCAAATAGTAAACCGAGTGGAAGACCTTGTAATCCACCAAGGCCAGGTGGACGATAAAGGACAATTTAGTCAGGCGACGATGTTTTTTATGAAGACTCGTCGCCTGATTACTAAGGAGAATTTGTAATGTTTTTCAAACAAAAATCTAGTATTATATTCAGAAACTATGAGTCCTTTGGGTATATAACGGACAATAGGAATTTTGGATATAAACAAATGGATGATAACAGAATCGACATCGGAGATAAAATTCTATCGGAAAGTGGCACAGTATTTTTTTCTGTTTTAGGTAGAAAACCTCAAACCCTTGATGATCTCGCAAAAAAAATAAATAAGCAATTTAAAGATGTTGATATTGAAACAATAAAGAATGATGCTAGAGAATTTTATTGTATGCTTGAACAGAATGGATTTATTGTATCTGGCGAAACAATACAGGAATGCGATAAAAAAGACATAAAGTTTTCATATAAAATGCTAGAACCCAAAATGATAAAAAATTCTTCGACTATTATGCGTCCTGAAAAATCTACACAGGAATTTTTAGAAGAATATTTTAAAGGTAAACCTCAACTAACAAATTTGCACATAGAAATTACAAGCAAGTGCAACGAAAGATGCGTACATTGCTACATTCCACATGATAACAAAATAAATGATATTGAACCTGAGTTGTTTTATGATGCTTTAAAACAATGTAAAAACATGAAGCTATTGCATTTGACAATAAGTGGTGGCGAACCAATGTTGCATAAAAACTTTTGCGATTTTTTAAAAAGATGCAGGGAATATAATTTTTCGGTAAATGTTCTTAGCAATTTAACCTTACTAAATGATGAAGTTGTTAAAGAAATGAAAGAAAACCCTCTTTTAGGTGTTCAAGTCTCGTTATACTCAATGAATCCCAATATTCATGATGAAATAACCCAAATGAAAGGAAGCTTTGAAAAAACAAAAGGTGCAATTTTGAAACTTATAGAAAACGATATACCTTTACAAATAAGCTGTCCTATAATGAAACAAAACAAGAACTGTTATGACGATGTAAAGAATTGGGCTAAAAAACATAAGGTTCGTGTCGGAGATGATTATGTCATCATAGCAAGATATAATCATACAACACAAAATCTGAGTAACCGTCTGTCCATTGATGAAGTTAAAAAAGTGATTAGCGATATTATTATGAATGATACAAGATATTTGGAGCAAATGGAAAGGGAGGCGGAGGATAAAAAGAATATAACACCAGATGATTTTGTTTGTAGCGTATGTCATTCATCTATTTGCATAGCAGACAACGGAACTGTATATCCATGTGCTGGCTGGCAGGATTATAATATCGGTAATATAAAAGAAACTTATCTTACAGATATTTGGAATAATTCTGAAAAAATACAATATCTAAGGGGCTTGAGAAGAAAAGATTTTCCTAAATGTATTCAATGTCCTGATAAAGAGTTTTGTACCATGTGTATGGTTAGAAATGCAAATGAAGACCCTCTGGGAAATCCATTAGCAGTTAATGAGTATTTTTGTAATATCGCAAAACTTAATAGAAAAATGATGGTTGAGTGGAAAGAAAGCTTATAAATTCTTAGAAACAAAGTTATTCATGCAATACATAAAGGCATACAGACGAAGACCTTAAGGAACAGCGACATTGAGACTATCGTATCTTTTTAACAATATTGGGGGATATGTGTGATTATCATCTTTGGGTTTTCGTTTTTAGGGTGGAATAAGGG
>JAEZFH010000492.1 GCA_023437885.1 Bacillota bacterium
GTTTATCCGGGCTTTGCAGTCGCCCAGGATTTACCGGAGGCAGAGCATGTTTGTCTTTATTGGATGCAGTGCTTCCTTTGTCATTAACTTGCTGTTTGTAACACAGAATTATGTATGGATCCCCATCGATACCACGCCGCTGATGATCCTTGCTACCCTGGCGGTATTCTATTGGGGGGTTTTTCATCTCCCCAAATCGATGATTGTTCCCTATGCCAGGGACATGGTGATAGAGAACATTAAGGATTTAATTGTGGTTGTCGACAATAACAGGTGCATCCTCGATGTTAACCCAGTGGCACTGGAACTGATTCGGAGATATGCCCGGAATAGCATCAAGAGCCGGTATACCAAGAACAAACTCATCGGAATAGGTTTGGACGAGCTCTCCGGGCTTATTCCCCAGATAAAAGAGCTGCAGTCAAGAGTTCTAAAGAATGAAGAAAGAATTATGCAGCTGCAGGAGGGTGGGAGAAGCAGTTATTATGCACTTTCCAGTGAGGAAATCTATGATTCCGATAAGCGAAGAATAGGCATGCTCTATCTGCTCCATGATATCACCCAGCTGAAGGAGCAGATGAATCACCTGCTGGAGCTGAATAAGAGTCTTGCGGTATCCGATATGGTAATTAATAATGCATTGGAAGGGATTGTAATCACGGACAGAAACAATACAATCATAAGGGTGAACGATTCTATCGTAAGTATGTCGGGGTATTCGAAGGAGGAGCTGATC
Organism: Bacillota bacterium; assembly: GCA_023437885.1. Lineage (GTDB taxonomy): Bacteria > Bacillota > Clostridia > Lachnospirales > Lachnospiraceae > Mobilitalea. Next base: position 737 of record JAEZFH010000492.1, read on the forward strand.
GGGCGCAATCCGAGAATTATGAAATCGGATAAGCACGATGCACAGTTCTACCGGGAGATGTGGGAGGAGCTTTACAGCAAGGGCGTCTGGGAGGGAGAGATCTGGGACCGGAAGAAGAGCGGCGAGCTCTACCCTAAGTGGATGTCAATCATTACAATCTACGATTCGGATGGAGAGGCTATAAATTATATCGGTATCTCTTCAGATATTACGAAGATGAAGCAGGCAGAGGATGATATCCAGCTGCTGGCATATTATGATCCTCTGACCGGGATACCCAACCGGACGCTGTTATATGACCGACTGAAAACGGCCCTGGCCAGATCGGTGAGAAATGGCACCAGTGTCTCTTTGTTCTTCATGGATATCGATCGGTTTAAGTACATTAATGATTCCCTTGGGCATGACGCCGGAGATCAGCTTTTGGTCGAAGTATCCAAGCGAATCAAAACAATTCTCCGCGAAACGGATACTCTGTTCCGTTTGGGCGGGGATGAATTTACGCTGATTCTGGATAACAGCAAGGAAGAAGAAGCCATTCTGATGGCAGAGCGTATTGTGAATACGATTAATGAACCCTTCCAGATCTCGGACCGCATGGTGAATATCAGCATCAGCATCGGAATTGCCATCGCACCCCACGATGACCTGACCGTGGAGGGGATGATAAGAAAAGCAGACAGTGCCATGTACCACGCCAAGGAGACGGGCCGGGGCAAATATGCCTTTTCCTCGGAGGAGATCGAGCGGAGGAATTATGAATGGCTGGAAATGCAAATCAAGCTGAAGGAAGCACTGCAGAAGGAAGAATTTCTATTGTATCTCCAGCCCCAGATTGCTTACTGTGACGGAAGGAATACCATCACGGGAGCAGAGGCTCTGATACGCTGGAAAAGGGAGGGACGGCTGATTCCTCCGGATGTCTTCATACCGGCATCGGAGGAGAACGGATTGATTCTTCCGATCGGCAATTGGGTAATCCAGGAGATCTTCCGCCTGGACCGGATACTGAAAGAGCATGGAATACAATTGGAGCTGGCCTTTAATGTATCGGTAAAGCAGTTTGAGAATACGGATTTAATTCAATTACTGAGAGAAATGATGCAGGAATATTCATCGCAGGAGATCAGTCTCACGGTTGAGATTACCGAAAGCATGTTTATCAATAATTTGGAAGAGGCAATCCGGTATCTGAATGAAATAAGAGAGCTGGGGATCCGGATTGCCTTGGATGACTTCGGGACAGGGTATTCCTCCCTAAGCATTCTTACAAAGCTTCCGGTGGATATCCTTAAGATTGATAAATCCTTTATTGACAACCTTGAGGACTGTAAGCACAGGAATCTGACCGATACAATTATCTCCATGGCAAAGATCTTCAAGCTGAAAACGCTGGCAGAGGGAGTTGAGACCAGAGAACAGGCGCAGGCACTGATTGCCAGGGAGTGTGATGAGCAACAGGGTTATTATTACAGCAGGCCCTTGCCGGTGGAAGAGTTTATTGCTTTTTACCGGGAATGGGATTCACTGCAGAAGTATGATGTGGAAAACTTAATTTATAAGTAATATTGCGGGAGCGGGTGAGTAAACTGAAACAAAATTCACCCGCTCCCGGTCTGATTTTCAGGATTTTATCCGGGGTATTGCAAATAATACTTGAACTTTGGCATTTTTGTGTTATAATTATTACATAGATATTAACTAAGTGTTAAAAAGATTAAGAGCGTGTCTTAAATAAGTAATATTTATAAAACGATTGTAAGGAGTAAAGTATGAGATTCAGGAAGTTAGCAGTGTGTATGCTGATCGGAATGGTAGCCTTCTGTTTTACAGGAGCAAGTGCATATGCAGCAGAGGGAACAACCGAATATCAAAACCAGGAAGATATAACAGCAGAAACTTTAGCAAACCAGGAAGGAACAGCTCCTGCAGATCAAGATGCAGTTGCCCCTTCTGCGGAAGAAGCAAAGACCTCTGCAGATACAAATTCAGAAGTACCGGCATCAGAAGACGCGGTTAAAGCGGATGACCAGAAGATAGAGTCACCCCTGGAGAAGGAAGCGTCAGCAGACCAGGAGTCTAAGGAATCTGAAGCCAGGAAGACAGAGAAAACGAAGAAGTCTGAGAAGATTGAGGACGCAGAGAAAGCAGCTGCTAAGAAGGCAGAGGTTCAATATACAAAATCCGAATTAAGACTGTTGTCAGCACTAGTATTTTGTGAAGCACAGGGAGAAAGCTATAACGGAAAGCTTGCGGTTGCCATCGTGGTTATGAACCGTGTCAGGTCCAGCCGGTATCCGGACACCGTAAAAGATGTCATTTATCAGAAATACCAATTCAGTCCCGTCAGAAACGGCTCCTTGAAGAGGGCGCTGGCTGAATTTGATGCCGGCAGATTTAATTCAACAGCGGAAAAAGCTTGTGTTAAGGCAGCGAAAGCTGCATTAAGCGGGGAAAAAGACATAAGCATCAGCGGTAAGGAAAAGAATTTCAGCAAGTACCTTTCCTTCAGCGGCGGGTTAAGGGGATATACCTATCGGCTCGGCAATCATAAATTTAAGTAATGAAGTAAATATAAGTAATTTAAGTAAAAGAAGCGGCACAAAAACTAACCACCGGTTCATCCTTCTCAGAACATGAGGGACGGACCGGTGGTTTTCTTTTCAGGCTCTTTGTCGAGTCCTGGGGCGGAATTCTTGGAGTTTTGTTCCATGACTGGATTTAAAGCTATTTTCATCATCAGAGCAGTCTGCGAAGTGTGGCCGCAGTGTTATAGCTTATGAATGGCTTCCTCCATGGTATGCCATGCCAGAACGGCGCATTTTACCCTTGCAGGCATATTGGATATATTTTGGAAGGCGACTGCATCCTCCAGGACCTCCAGTTCCTTTTCTTCCGTCACCGTCTTCTTGATCATGCCAAGGAAAGTTGCGATCAACTGCATTGCCTCCTCCGTTGTCCTTCCTTCCATTAGCTCTGCCATCATTTCAGCCGATGCTTCGGAGATGGCACAGCCGCTTCCGGATAAGGCTACCTGTTGAATAATATTGTTGTTCATACGTAATTCCAGGGCGATGTCATCACCGCAGCTGGGATTGACACCTCTTACGGAAACATCAGGGTCTTCAATCGGATGATGGTGTTTCCTGGACTGGCTGTATTCTGTTATTACCTCAGTATATAATTCCTTAAGCTCCATATCCGAGCCACCTCCTTACTCCCTTCAGACTGTCTGCAAGCCGGTCGATGTCCTCCCTGGTGTTATACAGATATATGCTTGCACGGCAGGTTGCCGGTACACCCAGAAACCGGTGGAACGGCTGTGCACAATGGTGACCGGATCTTATGGCTATGTTATCAGAATTTAATATGGTAGCGATATCGTGAGGGTGAACGTTCTCCATCGTGAAGGGAACCACACCGATTCGGTTTTCTATCGTGTCCGGGCCTGATATTTTTATATATGGTACTGCAAGAAGGCGTTCCAGCATATATTGTGTAAGCTCCAATTCCATCCTGTGAATCACATCTATTCCGATTGCTTCGATATATTCTATGGCAGAGGCAAGACCGACGGCACCTTCCACATTGGGAGTGCCGGCTTCAAATTTTTGAGGGAGAGGGGCAAAGGTAGAGGTCTGTTCCTCCACATATTCGATCATGTCTCCGCCGAAGAGAAACGGCGGCATCCTCTCAAGAAGCTCCGGTTTGCCGTAAAGGATTCCGATTCCCATGGGAGCGAGCATTTTATGCCCGGAGAACACATAGAAGTCAGCCTCCAAAGCCGTAACATCCACTGCGATGTGAGGAGCACTCTGAGTGCCGTCAATTACGGCAACGGCTCCCACCTGATGGGCGCGCTCAATGATAAGCTCAATGGGATTGATCTGGCCGGTTACATTGGAAACATGGGCTGCCGCTACAAGCTTTGTACCCTTGGTGATTTTACTGTTTATTTCCTCTGGAGACAGTACCCCTCTTTCATCCGTATAAAGATAGGTCAGGGTGGCCTTTTTCTGCCTTGCGATTTGCTGCCAGGGCACCAGATTGCTGTGATGCTCTGATATTGCGATTACAATTTGATCCCCTTCGTTTAAGAAGGTTCCTCCATAACTTACTGCAATCAGATTAAGGGCCTCCGTCGCATTTTTGGTAAATATGATACTGTCCGCATTTTTTGCGCCGATAAAGCTGCGAACCTTTTGTCTTGCGCGGTCGAGGGCATCGGTTGCCAGGAGGCTAAGCTCGTATGCGCCGCGATGGGGATTGGCGTTTAACTGACGGTAGTAGTTCTCGATGGCTTGAAGCACGCAGACCGGCTTATGCGTGGTGGCTGCATTGTCAAGATAGGAGAGGCGGTTCCCCTTTTTATCCGTCTGCCAAAGAGCCGGGAAATCATCCATGTATTTGCTCAAATCAACCTTCGCCTCCTGTTATCGAGATTCTGAGGGTATTCAGTATTTTATTTTTTGTACCCTCCTCCGGAATAGTTTCCACAATGGAGGAAAAGGCGGCTTCCGCCAGGAGCTTCCTGGCTTCGGACTCGCTGATACCCCGGCTCATCAGGTAAAACATTTTTTTATCATCCGGCTTCCCGGAGCTTGCGGCGTGCTCGCCTTCCACATCATCCTCACCGCACAGCAGAATGGGAACCGAGACATTCTTAACATGGGGATCAAGCATCAGTACCTGCTCCTCCTCGCGTCCCTTTGAGCCTTTGGAGCCGCTGATGAAGTCCAGGGTGTCCCGGAGTATCTTTTTACTGTGGTCCGTTAAAATACCTTGGGCGCGTATCCTGCTTTTTGATTTTTCACCGCGGTGCTCGACCCGTGAGGAGAGATCGATGGAACGGTTTTGGTTTCCATAATAAAGAATATCCAATTCTGCTTCACTTTCCTCTCCGGAGAGAACGATATTACAGCTGGAAAGCGGATTGGCAGCACCCATTTCTGCAAGGAGAACCCTTGCTCGGGCATGTTCTTCCACATATACGCCGATAGAATCGGTGTGGGTGGAGGTGTGATCCAGCAGCTGAGCCTTAATCAGCTCTATGCTTGCATTTTTCTTTGCGATAACGCGGGTTCTGCCGCAATGATGGAAATCGCCTGCGTTGGAACAATACTGAATGATTACGGTGGCCTTGCTGCCTTCCTCCGCTTCTATAATAACATCATCCGTCAGGACAGGGCTGCCATCCTTAAGGTCAAAGACCAGAAGGATCGGCTCCTTGGCGGTATAATTCTCAGGTATTGTGATGTAGTGAGAAGAGTTGGCATACTGATCCAAAAAGCTCCGAACCTCATCCGAATTAAAATATCCTGCTGCATCCCTGGACAGGTCATATTCCGGCAGGCTGTGACTGTAACGGACTTGCGACGGAATACGGACAACCGGAAAGGCTTCCCTATCATCACCGTACAGCGTGAGCTCTGCATCATTTACTTTCAGCCATCTCCAGGTGGTTACCGGTATTCTTTTTTCATGTTTTATTAATTGCTTCATTACAACCTCCATTCTGTCTAGCCGATGGTACCTTCCAGCTCAAGACGAATCAGCTTATTCATCTCCACAGCATACTCCAGGGGAAGCTCCTTGGCGATCGGCTCTACAAAGCCCCGGACAATCATTGCCTTTGCTTCCTCCTCGCTCAACCCTCTGGACATAAGGTAGAATACGGCAGAATCACTGATTCTTCCTATTCTCGCTTCGTGTCCGATATCAACCTGATCATTTCGGATATCCATGACCGGAACTGTGTCCGCTCTTGAGGTATTATCCATCATCAGGGATTCGCATATCACGGAGGATTTTGTACCGGTTGCTTCAGGCATAATATTGATGGAGCTGCGGTAAACGCTGATGCCACCGTTCTTGGAAATGGAGCGGGAGCTGATCGTGGAGGAAGTATTCTTAGCAGCATGAATCACCTTAGCACCGGTATCGAGGTGCTGGCCGTTGGAAGCGAAGGTAATTCCCGTAAATTCCGATTTGGAGCCCTCTCCCTTTAGAATGCTGGAGGGGTAGAGCATGGTAATATGTGAGCCGAAGGTACCGGAAACCCACTCAATCGTACCGTTTTTTTCAACAACGGCACGTTTGGTATTTAAATTCATCATATTCTTTGACCAGTTTTCTATGGTGGAATAACGCAGCTTGGCATTTTCTCTTACATAAAGCTCGACGCAGCCCGCATGGAGGTTGAGTGTGTTGTATTTGGGGGCGGAACAGCCTTCGATAAAATGAAGACTGGCGCCTTCCTCCACAATGATGAGAGTGTGCTCGAACTGGCCCGCGCCGGGAGCATTCATTCTGAAATAAGACTGCAGGGGCATGGATACCGTAACACCCTTGGGAACATATACAAAGGAGCCTCCAGACCATACCGCACCGTGCAGAGCTACAAATTTATGGTCCTTTGGAGGAACCAGCTTCATGAAATGCGCTTTTACCAGCTCTTCATATTCCTGTACGGCGCTCTCCATATCCGTATAAACCACACCCTGTTCCAGGAGTTCCTCCTTCATATTATGATAAACCACCTCGGAATCGTATTGGGCACCAACTCCGGCCAGGGAATCCCGTTACGCTTTTGGTATGCCAAGCCTTTCAAAGGTATTTTTTATACTCTCGGGAACTTCCTCCCATTTATCCTTCATCCCAGTATTGGGTTTTACATAAGTAACGATTTCATCCATATTCAGCTCAAAAAGAGACGGTCCCCAGGCGGGAAGTCCGATCTGGTGATAGAGCTCAAGGGAATTCAACCGATGGGCAAGCATCCAGTCAGGCTCGTTTTTCAGCCTTGAAATCTCGCGGACAACTTCCCCGGTGAGGCCGCTTGGAGTTTTGTAGCTTCCGGTATCCAAATCCCGGATATCGTAGATATCTCGGGCAATGTCTTCAACCCTGGTTTTTTGTTTTTCCATATCCATCCTCCCATCTGCACATCAGGCTAACACCGAAGCAAAGCCCTGGCTGCTTATTCGTTCAATCATGGAAGCATCTGAGGTTTTAACAATACGGCCTTCCGACAGAATATGGACATAATCAACAGGAAGGCGCTCCAGTATTCGAGTAATGTGCGTTATGATCAGAACGGCGTTGCTTTCGTTTTTAAATCTTTGTATGCTCTCGGATATAATTTTTACGGAATCCACATCAAGTCCGGAATCGGTTTCATCCAGAATGGCAAGCTTGGGATTTAGCACGGACAGCTGCAGGATCTCGCTCTTCTTTTTTTCGCCCCCGGAGAAACCGACATTAAGATAACGTGACGCATAGGAGGGATCCATGCCCAACTCCTCCATTTTACGGGAAAGCTCCCTGCGGAAGGGGAGGAGTCGGATATCTTCTCCGGTATAGGCAGCCTTCGCGGTACGCAGAAAGTTTTCCAGGGTAATCCCTTCAATCTCCTCGGGCATTTGGAAGGAGAGAAACATGCCCTTGCGCGCTCTGACATTGGGCTTCTCCTCGGTGATGTCCTCCTCTTCGAAAGAAATGCTGCCTTCCTCAATCTGATATCTGGGATCCCCCATGATTACATTTGCCAACGTAGATTTACCGGCTCCGTTAGGCCCCATAAGGACATGAACTTCTCCCGGCTTTATTGTAAGATTCACACCCTTTAAGATATCCTTGCCTTCCACAGAGGCATGCAGATTATGAATATTTAATAAATTCCTTTGCATTTTTCGCACCTCCCAATCGTATTCTCCTCCTGCTCAGGGCCTCC
>JAEZFH010000038.1 GCA_023437885.1 Bacillota bacterium
TAGTATCAATACAACAAATGCTATGACACCTATGCCTGTCCCCTTTTTCTTGTTCCTTCTCATACATCACATCTCCCAAAGCCAACCGGTATTCTTGCCGGTTATTTTTTCTGATTTTTGCTTCTTCGCTTCTTATCTTTCCTGTTCAGATGTCCTGGCTCTGCAATTCCCGGTTTATGTTCGGATTTCTTATGTTCGGATTTCTTATGTTCCGATTCCTTATGCTCCGATTCCTTGTGTTTTAATTTCTTATGTTCCAGTTTTTTATGCTTCGATTCCTTACGTTTCATTTTAACTGATATCTTCCATTTTTTCAATCCTAATAATAGCCTATTCCTTCTCTTCTTCCCTGCCAAAAGCAGTATTTTTAAAAGCCGGACAACCTGGTTCAGGGCGGCTTTAAAAGGCGACAGAAGGGTTTGAATCAGCTTCGATATCAGCTTAACCAGAAAATCACTGAGGGCAAAATGATAGAGTATGGAGCCCAGCATCATTCCTAGTATGGAATACCCACGGATTATTCCATTGTTTTCACGATAAATCATAGAAAAAATGAATAAACTGGCTGCCACCCAGAAAATCATATCCTGGACCGCAATCAGGAAGGCTCCATGCTTTATTACCCTACGCAGTATTCTTAGTATATCATAAATTAACAACAGTATTCCACCCCACAGGATGGAAGTCAGAAAGAATTGCAGTTCAATTGTGATTGCTGGATTCATACCGGCCTCCTACTTAAAAAGCCTTCCGAACAAGGACTCAGAGGATTTTCCCCCGCCTGCGGAATCAGAATAGGTCAGACTGTCAATACGCCCGTCAATATCAACCTCTCCCTTTTCCAGCGTTAGCCGGTTCACATGCAGTTCACTTCCCCGTATCATCAATATCCCCTGTTCCGTCTGCAGCAGCACCTCTCCTGCATCAAAGGACAGCACATCGTTTACTCCGGTAATCGTGGCACTCTTTCGTGCTATGATGTTCAATTTGTGCCCCTTAAGAATTTGTTGTTGTTTGTCTTCCATAGAAAAAGCCTCCTCATATAATAACTTCTTAGGCATTTGCTAAATGCCTGAATATCTGCCTAAAAATAGACCAAGATATATCTTCTTAAGTATATGAGAAGACTTCCTAATTCATGACGGTACCACAAACTTGTCTCCAGAATGATATAATGAAAGCGGAACGAGCATGATCAAGCTTGCTCGCAAGCATGCGATCGGAGCTGGAGATCATGAACGAAGTCCATGATCTAATATCGTCACAGATACCGGTAAAGCTCCTTAGCATCGTCCTTTTTTGTTGTTTCCTGCACATCCAGTACTTCTACCTTAACTGCTTTCGCACCAAAGCCGATTTCGATCACATCGCCTGTTTTTACTGTTGCCGAAGCCTTGGCGGGTTTTCCGTTGATCATAACCCTTCCTGCGTCGCAGGCTTCATTGGCTACCGTACGGCGTTTGATCAGTCTGGATACCTTTAAAAATTTATCAAGTCTCATATAAAACCTCCATGCTGACAAAATACTGCGAATTATGGATGCAAAAGCCTTGCTTTCCCATGACATACACAATATTTGCCAAGTAAATTTGTTTACGGTAGAAAAGAGCAACAAAAAAGCAACTGACCCTCTCATCCTGTCAATTGCCGGCCCTAGCTTCCGTATCAAATCCTTTAAAAAAGCTGTTTTAAAAACCCTACACCCCAGAGAGATCGGAATTTAAAACAGCCTTTTCGTTTTCAATCTACTATGCGTTGATAACGTCCTTTAAAGCCTTGCCAGCCTTAAATTTCGGCGCCTTAGAAGCAGCAATCTCAATGGTTTCCTTTGTTAAAGGATTTCTACCTGTTCTAGCGGGTCTTTCAGATACCTCAAAAGTACCAAAACCAACCAACTGAACCTTTTCACCCTTGGTTAATTCCTCTGTAACTACATCGATAAAAGCCTTTAAAGCTTTCTCTGAATCCTTTTTGGAAAATTCTGTTTTTTCTGCAATCGCAGCAACTAATTCTGCTTTGTTCATGGATTTGCTCCTCCTCTAAAGTGATAATTACATTTTTATTAAATCTTACGATTATTTTATTTCCCTCCACAAGTCGTCCTGTTCTGTGGGCGAGAGTTCACATAGATTCTGTCCCCGGTTCTCTGCCCTGGCGAAGACATCTACAAATCTATTTATAAACTTATTAGTGGCATTTGTCAAGGAATTTTCTGCATTTAATTGTAAAAACCGAGATAAATTAATGACTGCGAACAGGACATCGCCAATTTCCTCTTGAATATTGCTTTTATCCCCAATTTCTACGGATTCCTGGAGTTGTTTCAGCTCTTCCTGCACCCTCTGCAGTGCCTGCTGCCGGCTCCCGAGTTCCATTCCTGCCTTGGCTGCTTTTTTCTGTATTTTCTCCGCCCGGAGCATCGCCGGGAAAGCCTTGGGGACCGCCAGCAGCTCCTCGATGATATTATCCGATCCCTTTTCCTGCTTCTTAATCTCTTCCCAGGTCTTGACCACTCCCTCAGAATTATCAATCACGGCATCTCCGAAGACATGGGGATGCCTGCGAATCATCTTCCTCGCTTCTTCCGTTATCACCTGTTCTATGGTAAATTCCTGCTTCTCCTCTGCAATTGCGCTGTGAAGTGCAACCTGCAGCAAAATATCTCCCAATTCCTCACACAGATTGTCCCGGTCCTGGTTGTTGATTGCTTCTATTGTTTCGTAGCACTCCTCCAGCAGACAGCCTTTTAGACTCTCATGAGTTTGCTCCCTGTCCCAGGGACATCCCTCCTTACTTCTAAGTTTTCTAATGATGTCCATAAACTGCTCGAAGCTGTAATCCGACATATTGCCACTCCTTTATCTCATGTATTCTACCCGGTCAAGGATTGATCAAGATTTCTTGGATATTCCTAAGGAATGATCAAGATTTCTTGGATATTTCTAAGGAATGATCGAGATTTCTTGGATATTCCTAAGGAATGATCAAGGTATATCTCAAATACTCCTTTATTACGGGTATCATGTATAACGACATTATACCCGTAATCTCCTTAAAAATACAATAAGAAGCACCGGATCTACGTATTTTTAATAAAAGATATGGGGAAGCGCCGCTTCCCCATACCTTTTATGCTTATATGCTTCATCTTTTATTCTTTATTATTCCGACAAAACTATTGCTCCATCTGCCGTCCCATGAAATTTGCTGCAGTAGCAGCCAGCTTAATCTCTAGATCACCGAATTTCGTCTTGGCATCCTTGGTAAGAAAGATTACAGAGCCGATTGCATCGCCTTCGCTGATAATCGGAATAATTGCCTGATAGACGAACTCAGAATCATCGTCATTCATAATACGGATATAGTTTTTATCGTCCTTCGCTGCTACAATCGTTTCTCTTTCATTAATTACTTCTTCTAATTCATGACTGATACTCTTGGTAAGCAAATCCTTCTTTGTGGGTCCTGCCACCGCGATAAACTGATCTTTATCGGTAATGGCAACAATGTGTCCTGTCGTCTGCGCCAGGGAATCAGCGTACTGTTTTGCAAATTGTCCAAGCTCGCCGATGGGAGAATATTTCTTGAGGATAATCTCTCCCTCCCGGTCTGTAAAGATTTCCAGAGGATCGCCTTCACGAATTCTTAAGGTCCGGCGGATTTCTTTCGGAACCACGACACGTCCAAGGTCATCTATTCTTCTTACAATACCCGTTGCTTTCATATATGATCTTCCTCCATCTTACATGATTTTATTTTACAGAAACCATAACCAATATTAGCTGTTACATTTTCTATCTAATACTATTGTTTGTAAAATGGGAAAGTTTATACATTTATTTTAGATAATAATTTTCTTCTCTTTTTTCTAAAAAGCAAATCGATATTACATGCCTAAGGACTGACCCGAAGCACATTGTAGGTATTAAAAAGATCAATGATGCCATAGCCCCAATCCCGGTTCGGATAGGACATATTGCTTCTTCGCTTGGCACCGCGGATTAAAAAATTTTTAAGGATAACCGTATCCATACTGGGAAGATTCCCCCGCACCACTCCCCATTCCAGTGCCAGTGCCGCAATCCCTGCCGTATGAGCCGATGCCACTCCGGTTCCGGTATAATTCATATAGCCTCCGGCCAGATCCGGCCCCATATAGTTCACCCCGGGAGCTGCCAGCTCCGGCTTGATTACATTGGATCTGGTATAACCTCTGCTGGCGTTTACGTAGAGCGTTCCGGTAATCGGATTATATGCCGTAACCGTAATCGGCATGACCGATGAAGCCGGATCAATAATTGTGGTATAGATATCCGGCTGGATAAAGTACGTCTCCGTAGAAATCATATCTCCCATCGGCAGCCAGATATGAAAGTTGTTCGCCAGATCCCCCTGCGCATATACGGTAAACCGCCAGATTCCCGGCGCCGCATCGCGAAACCGGATCAGGATGAATTGGTCACCGGTCCGGGTCTCCACTGTCTGATACTCCACAAAGATAACCGTTTCCTCAAATATAAAGGAAATTTCCCTGCTCACCCTAAGGCTGGCCGGGATCCTCGGAATATATTCACCGGCGGGCGATAAAATATCAATACTATAAATTCCCGGAGCATCACCCCACAGCTCCATGGAAAATGCCCGGTCCGCCTCTCCGATGTTTAATTCAACCGTGGTAGTATGGCTGAGAGGGTCAATGGTACCCCTAAAATGCCTTCCCCGGTTCCCCTCATTCCCAATCGCAGTTACAATGGACGTGTGCGGAAAATCTGCAAGAACAGATAAAAGCGAGCCTAAAGAGGAGTATCCGTCATGAGGTCCCTGAGAAGTGCCAATACCGATACAAATCGAAATCGGGCGGTTCAGCTCTCTCGCAATCTGGACACAGTATTGAACCCCCCACATGATTGAATTCTCCTGATAACATACCACTCCCTCCGGAATAGCATAAAAATCACGCAGATATCCCTTGGCCGGTAACAGCTTGACAACCACAAGCTCGGCACTCGGAGCTACTCCGGCAAATCCTGCTCCGCGGTTATCCGTCCCTGCGGCTACTCCTGCAAGCATGGTTCCATGACCGTTTTCATCCGTACTCGGTACGATAGTCAAAGGATTTTCTGATGTCAGGGCCTGATTGATCTGATCCATGCGGTACTCTGTTCCGAACTCCGTATTAAAGGGCGAGTTCCCGCTCTGTATTGTCTGATCCCAGATTGCCGCAATCTTTGTGGTGCCGTCTTCTTTTTTAAACACCGGAAGCTCATATTTAATACCGGTATCCACAATTCCGATTAATACTCCCTCTCCTCGAAGATCGAAGCCGGGATAATTCCGCAATTCCGTTACAGTGGATGCCTCCAGCGCAATCTCGCTGGCTAATCCGCACAAATAGGGCGTAACTGAAAAACCATATGCTCCGACTCCCCGTCCTTCCAATTGGGTTACCGGAATATACAGAATTGCATAAACCTCATTCATAATCTGAACCACCGCATTGGGGATCTGCTGCAAAGCACGCGGATTATTAAAATAATTAACAATCAGATCCGCATAATCCTCACTAACAATCCTCGCCCTCTCCTCCTCTGTCATATAGCACCTCACAGCTTCTTCTTAATCATTTTAATCACCTTCAGCGTTTTATAAGCGCTCCTGGCATGCCACATAGCATTATACCACAATGCCCGTGCGCAGGCTGTCAAAAACGTTAAAAACATCCAATATCCCATAGCCCCAATCTCGGTTGGGATAATGAATATCGGTATTCCTTCTGGCTCCTCTCATTACCAGCTTTTTGAATTCAATCGTACTCATGCCGGGCAGATTGCCGCGAACCACTCCCCATTCCAAAAGCATAGCTGCAACTCCGGTGGTATGGGCCGCCGAGGTACTGGTACCGTTGTAGCTGGTAAAGCCCTGTTCCAGGGTCGGTCCGGTTATATTTACTCCGGGAGCAGCAACATTGGGCTTAATTACACCGATTCTGGTATACCCCCTGCTGGAATCCAGATATAGGCTGTCATCTGCGTCATTGTACGCCGTCACAGTAAGAGGTATCTCGGAGTTACCGGCGGAAAGGATGGTAACATACGGATCGGAGCGCAGGAAATAGGTGTCGGGAGAAATAAAATTTGCCATGGGAAGCCAGATATTGAAGCCCAGATGCAGATCTCCGCGCTCATATACATTAAATCTCCAAATCCCCGGTGTTGGGTGATAAAAGCGGACTAAAATAAGCTGATCCCCACTCTGTGCTTCCACCATCTGATAATCCACATAAAGAATGGTCTCCTCGAAGATAAAAGAGATCTCCCGGTTTTCATCCATCCCGACGGCAATCCTTGGAATATATTCACCGGAAGGGGAACGGACGTCAATAGAGAAGATGCTGGGCGCCTGCCCCCAGATCTCCATGGAGAAGCCGCTTTCATTTTCTCCTACGTTCAGTTCAACCACATCATAGCCGGTGGCGGTGTTCACCACGCCGGAGTAATGTCTTCTGCCGTTTCCCTCATTGCCGGCGGCGATCACCTGAATTACTCCCGGAGAGGTCGCGACCAGGGATAAATAGTTACTAAGGATCCCCCGCCCGTCGTGTCCCCCTTGGGAAGAGCCCAAGGCCAGACAGATCGCAATCGGGCGCTGCAGCTGGAATGCCTTAGTCAAAAGATATTCCAGGGCAAATAAAATATCATTTTCCTGAAAGCACAGGGCACTCTCCGGTACCATGAAGAAATTCTTAAGGTAGCGCTTTGCAGGCTTTACCTTAACCACAACCAACTCAGCGCCGGGGGCGACTCCCGTGAAATTATTCGCTGGATCCGCATTTCCTCCTGCAATCCCGGCTACCATGGTTCCATGCCCGTTTTGATCCACGCTTGGCACAACGGAAAGCGGATCCCCACTCTGTAAAGCCAGATTAATCTGCTCCCTGGTATATTCCGTGCCGTAGGATCGGCCTTGAGGCGACGGTCCCGTCTGAATGGTCTGGTCCCAAATAGACGTTATCCTGGTTGTTCCGTCCGCATTTTGGAAGATCGGATTCGTATAATCGATCCCGGTATCGATAAATCCCAACAGTACCCCTGCCCCAAGCAGGTTAAAATTAGGAATGTTTCTGATTCTGGTGATTCCGGAGGATTCTATACTCTCATAACTGATGGTGCCATACAGTCTGGGCATAACCGAATATCCCCTTTCCCGGATGATCTGATTTGTTATCTCACTCACGGGAACATGCACGACTGCATGCAGAAAATTAATAATTTCTATATATGCATTGGGGAAGGATCTTAGTATATTCTCGTCCCCGCTGTATTCTATCAATAAATCTGCATAATCCTCACTGACAACTGGATTAACCTCATTCATACCAATCTACCGCCTTCTAGCTTACCATGTCTCATTATCCCGGACCATACGGATACAAGCACAAAGCCCTACTAATAATATATATGGGACAGAAGAAAAATTATGAGATTTATAACAAAAGCATTCTGATTCCATGTGAAATACTGCCCAGAGAGAAACATAAGGCGGCTGCTCTTCACCGGATTGATGTGAAAGGCAGCCGCTTTTTTCATATGGAGTATTTCTATTCTAATGCTTCCTTAACCTGTCCTCCGTCAGGGACAGCAGCGGAAACATATCATTGTACTGCTTCTGGACAAATACCGCGGCCCGCTTTTGATAAAGCTCTTCCGCCAGACGGTCTGCAATTGGCAGCAAAATTCTTTCGTGGGCACAAAGCACCGGCGATACTTTTCTCAAGTCGCCCGTCGCCTGCTTATTCAGGCAGGCGCAATAATGATTGCACCGCCCGCGAATGGCGCAGTCCCTGCAGCTGTCCCGCTCCTTTTCATTCAGAAGATACAAGGCCGAACGCTTTTTCTCATCGATACCGCTGAAGACATCGCCGATGCAGTATTCCTCCTTCTTTGTAACCCTTAACCGGTGCAATCTCAAGCTTTGCTTTCATATTATCGTACTCCCTTCCGTAACAAATACTCCTTCATTTGTCATTCTCTGTTAATTTCTTATTGTTTAGACGCACAAAAATGGTAAAAGGTTCTGGTCCTTGGTCACCTCTTTAAAACAAAATGGCAAAAATGGCGTAAACCTAACGGTCTGCGCCATTCCTGCCAAGCATTCTCTTTATGCATTAAACATGATTTTTTCACTGTTGAAAGCTCTGGTGATTAAATATGTGATAACAGCCGCCAAGACTGCAGTGGTAACAACCGTAGCTCCAAACTGCGCCAGTGTCAGCTCACCCATCAACAAATTCTGCATACTTACTGCGCTGTTGTAAATCGGAATAAAGAAGTTGGTCAGCTTACTGTCACCACTTCCTGCATAAGTCATGATGCTTCCCAGCATTACTACAATATATGCCGGCATGACATAGGTATTGGCCTCCTTGGAGGTTCTCGCCAATACTGCAACCAAAGCCACCACCGATACATAAAGATATACCACAACGATCATAATCACCAGCAGCATGATAATCTCAACAGGTGTAAAGCTTAAGCCAACGCCTTCCAGAGCGCCGTCGGTAATTCCATTCATCAGAATGGGCATTGCAGCAACAATGGAGATAGCATATACCGCAGCAGAGATACTGGACAGAATTGCCAGCGATATTAATTTACCAAGTACAATCTCGCCTCTCTTGATAGGGGATACCAGCATGCTGGATAAGGTTCCCCGTTCCTTCTCTCCTGTAATCGCATCCACTCCCAAGCCCATTGCTCCTGCAAAGAGCATAATATTAATGAGGAAGGGCACCATCATGCCCAGAATTCGTCCGTTCTGTTTCTTCTCATCCACGATAATGGAGCTTTCCGGGCTCTTATCGATGTAGAAGACCTGGAGCTGCTCCAGATTTCCCAAACGCTGTGCCAGCTTCTCCTGCTGATAGGAATTTAACACCACTCCCACAAAATTTTCCCTGGCTGCGGAGGAGTAATCTTCCGAGGTATTATAGTAGGTCTTAACCTCCGGGATCGGATCGCCTGCCGTCTGATAGGACTGAAGGGTATCGGTAAAGCCCTCATCAAATACCACCAGCAGATCAATACTGCCGTTCAGGATTCCGTCCTTGATGCTGTCCGTATTGTCCGAGGCTTCGAGATATTCTATATTCGCCTGGTATCCGCTTGAAGTAATGCAATCTGCAAGATCCTCCGGTGCATTCTGTATATATACAGAGGGTATATGTTCCTCAATATCACTCATCATATTGCTGAGCAGAGTTCCCATGATGGAATACATACCAATAATCATAACTGCTGGTATGATGAAGAGACTGAATACCATTTTCTTGTCGTGAAAAACTCTGGATAATTCTTTTTTTACTATGTTCCTGGTTCCGTTCATCATGACACTATGCCTCCTCTCCGCTATACTGCTTATAAAGTTCAAAGAAGGCATCCTCTAATTCCTTCGATTTTGTTTGTTCCAAAATCTCATTCAGGGTTCCTTCCATCACCTTTACGCCGTTGATAATTATGCCGATACGGTCACAGAGTTTTTCTGCCTCCGACATGATGTGGGTAGAGATGATAACGGTTTTGCCTTCTTCCTTGAGTTGCTTCAGATAGTCGGTCACACTTCTGGCTGTGATAATATCCAATCCGGTGGTCGGTTCGTCAAAAATTACTACCTCCGGGTCATGCACCAGACTTACCGCAATGGAGGCTTTCTGCTTCATACCGGTAGAGAGCTCATCAATCCTCTTATCTTCAAAATCCTTAATTCCGAAATAATGAAATAATTTTTCTCTGCGTTCGTTAATTGTCTTCTCATCTTTTCCATGCAGCCTTCCAAAGAAATTGAACATATACTTCGGAGAGAACTGGGGATCCAGCTTAATCTCGTTCGTCAGAAAACAGATGCTGTTTCTGACTTTTTCGGATTCCTTCACCGTATCATAACCGCATACCTTGACCTCACCCTGCGTCGGCTTCAGCAGAGTTGCAATGGTACGAAGCGCCGTCGTCTTACCTGCTCCGTTGGGTCCCAGCAGCCCGTAGATCTCACCGGGCCTTGCTTCCAGCGATAGCTTATTCAGTGCCTTTTTCATGTTTTTCTTGGTCTTAAGCTCCAGCATCTGTTTCTTGTTCAGCTTATAGACCTTCGTCAAATCCTTTACAACAATCATTGACTCCCTCGCCTTTCTTATGAATAATATCCCTTTGGGATCGTACCCTTTTTTCATTATGAAAATTCCTATTATACCTGTAGCAGGAACGCAAGCCACCATGGCATGCGTCACTTTGTGCCATGATGAGCCCTTCCTTCGTTAGCGCAAGAATGCGCCTGTGCCGGTACCCTCTATGCTTCCGTACCTTCCATACACTTCCAGTATACAGAGGGACATGGTTTTGTCAACCACAAAATTCCAGATACATTAGTAATTATATCATGAATAAAGTGAGTATTCATGATCTTCCGCTCCGATCGCATATCGCAAGCAAGCTTGATCATGCTTACTACGCTTCATTATAATAGCAGCAGGTTAATAAAAAAATAGGATTTTATTAAAATCACATTAAGAAAATCTCTGTGATATGATAAAATCCTATCCCTAATATTCTACTGTATCAGTCTTTCGTCCAGCACAATGGTGAAGGGGCCGTCATTCACCAGGGATACCTTCATATCCCCTCCGAATTCACCTGCCGCAACCTTACCCATGCGGCTTCTGACGCTATCCAATACATATTCATATAGCTCCCTTGCTTTTGCGGCCCCGGCTGCGTTGATGAAATCCGGCCGGTTTCCTTTCCTGCAATCCGCATAAAGAGTAAATTGGGATACTACCAACACTTCGCCTTGAACATCCTGTAATGAAAGATTTGTCTTCCCGTTCTCATCTGCAAAGATTCTAAGCTTTAGAATCTTGTCGATGTACTTGTCCGCAATCTCCTTGGAATCCTCCGATCCCACACCCAATAAAATCAAAAAGCCTTTACCGATGGAACCAATACAGTGTCCATCCACAGCCACACTGGCTTCCAATACTCTTTGAATTACAACTCTCATATTTTTTTCCATTTATAACGCTAGAGCATTATATTTAATCCTTTCTTTCAGCCTATTTAGATAATACATGAAATAAAAACCGCATTCCTCCATCATATTGTAATCAATATTCCCCCTTATGTCCATGGAATTACATTAATAAATACCAGCTATCTAAATAAAGCAGCAGGCTATCCCTCAGCTTGCTGCTCCACTTTTTTCTGCTTACGGCCGGCCGTCCCATAGCTCATCAGGAGAAAGCGGCCGCCCGATAAAATATCCCTGCACTAAATCACAGCCGGCCTCCTTCAAGTACTCATATTGCTCCTGCTTCTCAACACCCTCCGCTGTAATCCTCATATTCAGCTTATGTCCCAGGTAAACGATGGTATCTATAATCGTCCTGTTTATTTTTGATGAAATGTTCATAATAAAGTTTTTATCAATTTTGATATGATCAAAAAGATCATATTGAATGCATTGAAACGAATTATACCCTGTGCCGAAATCATCGATCGCCAGCTTTATCCCCATCATCGATAGCGCTCTGAGATTGTTATCCACAATTTGATCATATCCGATGAAGATAGTCTCTGTCATCTCCAGCTCCAAATACTCCGGATACAGCTGATATCTTCTTAAAATCCTGGATACCATGTCTGAAAAATCCTGCTGATGCAACTGTATCGCAGATACATTCACCGACACGGCAATCTTTTTATCTCTTTGATGCCATATCTTCAACTGTCTGCAAGCCTCCTCCAAAACCCATTCCCCCAGCGGAATAATTGACCTTGTTTTCTCAGCAACCGGAATAAAGTCTGCAGGATGGATCAGACCATACTCCGGATGCCTCCAGCGAACCAATGCTTCCGCTGCCACCATACGGTCTGTTTTCAGATCGAACAAAGGCTGATAGCATAGGTGGAATTCATGATTAAGCAGCGAACTGCGAATTCCTCTTTTCATATCATAGGTGATCCTCCGGTTGCGCATCATCTGGTCATTGAAGTAGAGAAAACAGCTTTTACCGCTCTCCTTTGCATAATACATTGCTATGTCGGATTTATTGATCAGGGTTTTGACCTTGCAGCCGTCCAAAGGGTAGACTGAGATTCCGATACTGATGGAAGAATAGATCCTATCTCCCTGAATATCCACCGGCTTCTTCACCACTTCCAACAGCTGGCAGGCCAGCCTGTCAATGTCCTCTCTGTCAGAAACCCCTGATAAGAAGACTGCGAATTCGTCGCCGCCGATACGGCACAGTGCCGCTCTGCTCCTGGTGCAGGCCTTGAGCTTTCCTGCCATTCTTTTCAGGAAGAGATCCCCCTTCTCGTGCCCATAAATGTCATTTATTGTTTTGAAGTCATCCACATCAAAGAAAAAAACAGCGAGCAGCTCCTTCCTTTGCCTTGCTTCCTGGATCGATTCCTTTAACTTATCCATAAATATTGTTCTCAGATACACACCGGTTAGCTTATCAAAATAGGCCAGCCTCTCCAGCTTCCGCTCCGCCAGCTTTCGTTCCGAGATATCCGTATGAGAGCCTGCCATGCGGATTGCTCTGCCCTGTTCGTCCCATTGTATTTTTCCTCTGCTGGAAATCCATTTATATTTCCTGTTATTAAATTTCATCCGGTATTCGCATTGATACAGCTCCTGCTTGTTATCCAGGCATGCATAAAAGTTATCCATAACCCGGTCAACATCCTCATGATGGATCAAGCTCCTCCATTTGTCCTTATAAGAAGCAATCTCCGGCTTCTCAAAACCCAGAAGATTGCTCCATTCTCTTGACATTTGAACCATGTCATGGATTAAATCCCAGTCCCACAGCCCTCCGCTTGCTCCTTCTGCAACCAGCTTATACCTCTCTATTTCATTCGGGCTGCCCTCTGCGATGAAAGCCTGTCCTTCCTTTCGTCCGTCCATCCGATCATACCCCCGTAATATTATCCTATGTAATTCATGCCCATTACCCCTGGCGGCAGCCATTAGACCGCCGTCAGAGGTATATAAATCCCGAATTGATAAACTATCCGTCAATCCTGTTTTTTGAAAGCATTTTGTCTGTATGTCAGTTTTATCGCTTTTAATTTAACTGTAAAAGCTTGTTCATATCAAGTACAAAAATCAAATTATCCTTTTTCTTTATAATATAGGACAGAAAGTGATTATTTCTAAAGTCAGGCAAATTGATATTCTGATCCACCTCTTCCTCTTTGGGAATCACGATTTCACATACTTCATCTACAATCAATCCAATCTTGTTATCCTTTACAATAATTATTTTGGTATATTTATCCGCTTTAATTTCTTTCATTCCAAAGAAGCTGCCCATATCGATTACGGGATGCAGCTCTCCCCGTAGATTGATCATTCCCTCTGAAAACATTACCGGACTCGGTACTCTGGAGGGTGTAACGTATTTGATAATTTCCTTCACCTGATGAATCGGTAAACCAAATTGTATTCCACGTAATTCTACGACTATGACTTGTCCCCGGCTGTTCATTTTTACCTCCGTTCCTGCACAAATTTAAGGCCCTTGGGAGCATAAGCATGCCCTGCAGCTCAATCGATCTTAAATACCGACACCGCCTCCATCAAGGATTCTGATTTCTCCTTCGTTGTCTGCGCCAGTTGTATTACTTCATTGGATTTTGCTGCGATTTCCGATGCTTCCTGAGCAATATTATATGCTCCCTGAGCCTCTTCGTTGGAGGCACTGGTAATATTTTCTATTGTCTGAACCATATTACGTATTGTCGCAAACAGCTCCTCGGAAGAAGCACTGAAGTCCATAACCATATCATTCATGCCCATGGAGCTTTTGCTGTATTCCTCACTGGTTTGAACCAGGGTATCATAATCCTTCAATACATGCCCATCGATAAATCCCAGGATTTCGCCGGAGCTGGAGGAAAGGGCCTTCACCGCATCTATAATAATCTGCGTAACCTCTTGGATCCTGGATACTGCGGTCTTGGAATTCAGCGCCAGCCTCCGTATCTCATCCGCTACCACGGCAAATCCCTTACCGGCTTCGCCTGCCCTTGCCGCTTCAATAGCTGCATTCAGGGAAAGCAGATTTGTCTGGGCAGTTATCTCCAGAATTGCTTCCGACAGTTCATTAATCTGATTTACTGCCCCGGATTGTTCAATCGCATTTTGCAGACCGTTCTTATTCTTACTGTAGATATCGATGGCATTGGCCTTCGAGGAGGCTGCATTATCCCTCATATCCTCCGACATCCGGCTGATATTGCTTACCATACCGGTGCCCTCCTGTGCCTTTACTGCAATCGCTTCAATTGTTTTCTCAATCTCTACCGAGGATGTATTCATCTCCTCCGTAGCAACCGCAGTTTCCTCCGCTCCGGCTGACAGCTCCTGGGAGGTGGCTGAGATTTCCTCGATGCTCTTATTCAGCAGTCCCATATGGGAATTAATCGTGTCCAGACTCTGGCTTACCCCAATCGACTTTTCCATGACATTTTTCAGGATACCCCTGACCGATTTTTGCATATGATCCATCGCTGATGCCAGCATACCGGTTTCATCCTTCATGCTTAATAATACATTGGGTATTTCCTGGGTGAAATCTCCGACGGATACCACCTGCAGATGCTTCGATACAAGCTTGATCGGCTTCGAAATGCTCTGGGCAATCCACATCGTAACCAGAACACTTCCTGTGATAAATACAAAGGAGATGGTCAGCAATAGATAGGACATCCGGTTCACTTTTTCCATGACTTCAGATTCAGGAGCGGTAATCGCCAGAGACCAGCCATACCCTTCAACAGGTGCATATCCCATATATTTTCTGACTCCGTTATAATAGTAATGGCCGGTTCCTTCTCTCCCC
>JAEZFH010000040.1 GCA_023437885.1 Bacillota bacterium
AAATCGTTATATAAAGTAGGATGATTATGATAAGTTCAATCCAATATTACACAGTGTTATTAACGGGGAGGATGGAATATGAGAGGTAAATCTTCAAATGTTTTGTGGGGACTGTTTTTTATTGTAATCGGTGTAATTATCGCCGGCAATGTAATGGATCTATGGGATTTCGAACTGTTCTTTGACGGATGGTGGACCCTGTTCATTATTGTACCCTGCTTCATCAGCATGATTCAGAATGGATTTTCCACAGGCTCCGCCTTCGGATTTATCATAGGCATATTGCTGCTTATGAATTATTATGTCGATTTTAAATTCAGTATCTGGCAGCTTCTCCTGCCTGGTATTCTGGTATTCATCGGTATTCGGATCCTATTTCAGGGAACGTTTCGGAGAAGGATTTCATACAATCAGAATTATAATATGAACTCCGATACACCTGGAGCAAATTATACCAATGAAAGCAGAGGAGAGTACACAGCAGTATTTTCCAGCAACCACGTTCATATCACAGACCAATTCTACGGAACGGTTTTAAGTGCCATTTTCGGTGCGGTAGTGCTTGACTTGAGAGATGCGGTAATTGCGGGTGATGTTGAAATTAATGCAACAGCCGTCTTTGGCGGTATTGACATCTATCTTCCGGATGGAGTAAAGGTCAAGATAAATAATGTTCCCATCTTCGGCGGAGTAGGCAACAAGCATCGCCAGTCCAATGATCCGGCCGCTCCGACGATCTATCTGAGATCCACCTGCATGTTTGGAGGGATTGATATCAAATGAACAGTTTGCAAAAAATTATTAAGTACTGTGCGATTGCTGTTGCAATTGCACTTGCCATCGGAATTATATCCTTTGCAGCCAATGTATTTTATGGGGTGGCAACCTTAGCCTTTGGAGGAAGATCCCGTTCCGGTAATGTGGAAACCATTGATTTTGAGGAAAGTTATGACCGGGTTACAAGCCTTGATATTGATAATTCTACCGGAGAACTGAGAATTGTTAAAGGGGACAGCTTCCGTGTGGAAGCCAGCAGGGTATTCAAAGGCTTCCGAGCAGAGGTAAACAGCAGCGGCAAATTATCCGTCAGTGACAATGAATCGGGCATCCACTTCTTTGGATTCCGCTTCCGCGGTTTTAACAGCCCGAATTCAAAGATCACGGTCTACGTACCGGAAGATTTTGTTGCGGATGAAGTGAGAATCGAAACAGGAGCAGGAGCGGTAACCATTGAAGAGCTCACGACCGACTATCTTTATATCAGTGCCGGTGCGGGAAACATCAAAGGCAGCCATCTTACTGCAGATAAGGTTAAGCTTGAGGGCGGTGTTGGTTCCATTCATCTGGAAGAGGTCAGTTTTCAGGATACGGATTTTGATTGCGGCGTCGGAAGTGTGAATATAAAGGGCATTCTTCTTGGAGAGAATAAATTGGAATGCGGAGTAGGTGAAGTGGTATTGAACCTGGAGGGCAATATCAATGATTATGACCTGGATATTGAGTCCGGTGTCGGCATGATACGGGTAAACGGCCAAAGAATGGAGGATACCAGTCACACCAACCGTTCGGCTGATCATTCCATTGAAGTGGATGGCGGTGTAGGCAATGTCAAAATAGACATCAGTCAAAATTGACATCGATCAAAATTGATATCGGTCGAAATTGACATCAGTCAGAATTGAGATTGAATAGTTTTACCAAAAATAGTTGCAATCTTCGAATACAAATATTAAAATAAGAGAGAATAGTAATGGGGACGTTAATAGTGCAAATTAGTAACGTCCCCATTAGACTGAAAGAACGGCAGTATTTTATCTATTAACAGTGAGGAGAAGGCAATGAACAAGAAGAACTTGCTGGGATTACTATTATTTGCATGTCTGATTACGGCAGGTCTGTTTGCAGGAGCAAATTACCTGACCGGTCTGAAGAGCGGTGCTTATACTGATCAGGCGGGAATACCAGAGAATGCCCGGGACATGCAAAACAGCAGCACGAAAGATACAGCAAATCAAAATACCTCGAAGAACATAGAAAAAGAATTGGCGGTCGCAGATCTTGCGGGAAAAGCAGCAGATACACAGGAACCTTGGTTAAATGCAAATCCGACAGATAACGGATCGGCACCGGATTCGACAGCCGATACTGCAGCGGGGAATACAGCACAGAGTAATGCGGATACGCAGGGCATAAATGCGACCTTCAGCACTTCCGTCGATACGGCGGAAGCACCCCAGCTCATTCTAAACAGCGATGAAATAGATTATATGGCATATATTCCCGAGATCGTGGCAGACAGCAGTCTGGCGGCAGCGTTGGATATCTCCAACCCGGGCATCGATGTGGATGCTGCAGCAGCCATACTGTTTGATGCGGAGACCGGGAAGATCCTTTATCATAAGAACGCAGTGCAGGCAGTCTTTCCTGCGAGTACGGCAAAGCTGCTGACCGCATTGGTAGCACTGGATTGGTGCAATGAGGATGAGGAGGTAACCATCGGTGACGAGATAGCGATGATTGCTTCGGATTCTACGATTGCAGGCCTATATCCGGGGGAGATACTTAATATCCGTAATCTGCTGAATGGTATGCTCCTTCCCTCCGGGAATGATGCTGCCTATGCCATTGCGGCATATGTAGGCAGAAAATCCTTGAATAAACCGGAGGCGGTCAGGGAAGAGGCGATTGCTGAATTCGTCCGTCTTATGAACCAAAAGGCGGTGACTCTTGGAGTCAGAAACAGCTGTTTTAAGACACCGGATGGTTATGATGCCATCGGTCAATACACCACGGCCTATGATATGGGGATGATCGGAATAGCCGCCGCAGCCAATGAGACAATTATAGAAGTGTCGGACCAGGGGAGATCCCGCAATCTTTTTCCGAGCGGAGAAGATGTCACCTGGTATAATACAAATAAATTGGTAAGAAAGGATTATGCGCAGTATTATTCCAATGCCATCGGTTTAAAGACCGGTACCAGCACGATGGCCGGAAGATGTCTGGTGGCAGCTGCCCAAAAGGACGGCCATAAGGTGGTCTGTGCTATTATGGATTCCAGCTCTGCCGGCAGGTGGGAGGATGCGTTGGCATTACTAAAATACGGACTTCGTCAATAGTTAAGGCAGCAATGCCTGGAATAGGGGGATACATGGATCAGCAAGAGAACAATCTGAACGAGAAGCAGGATATAAAACAGCAAACGGAAAACAGCCAATCTTATCCTTCCCAGGGAAGAGATCCCCGGAATAATCAGGAGGGGATTTTCCCGTATTCGAATTATTATCAGGAGCAGCAAGGAAGCTATCCTCCCGGTCAGGAGCCTTACGGCATGAATGGCTATGGGTATCATAACGGGGAAAATCCCCTGAAACCGGAGGAATTAACGAAATCCATCCTGAACAAAGCTGGTTTTGCATTGTTTCTTATGGGAGTGGCTGTCCTTGCGATTCAGAGTATTGTGGGAGGAGCGGTTGGCATATGGAAGCCGACTTTGGTAGAAAGTAAATGGTATGTCTGGGCACTGACGGCACTCTCCATGATTGGTGTGGGGTTGCCAGTATTTTACCTGGCTTCCAGAAGGATACCGGATTCGCCGAAGGGAGAGGTGGTTAAGCTAAAGCCCTTGCATTTTATTGCCATCTTCTTTGTCTGTACCGCAGCGATGTACATTACAAATTTTTTCAGCGTGTTTATTACCTTTTTTATTGCCTTGCTAAAAGGAAAAAACTTGCTTGATCTTAATCCGCTGACGAATGTATTTGCCAACACTAACCTGGTTTTGGCGATATTATATGCATCCATTGCAGCACCTATTGTTGAGGAATTGATTTTTCGCAAGCTTTTGCTTAATAAGCTTCGCCGATACGGAGATATTCCGGCTATCCTGTTGTCGGCCTTTGCCTTTGGCTTCTTCCATATGAACATATCCCAGTTTTTTTACGCGACTGCATTGGGAATTATCTTTGCTTATGTAACCATTCGGACGAACACATTGCGTTATAGTATATTGCTGCATGTCATGATTAATTTTATCGGAACAGCAATCACGCCCCTGGCTACCAGCGGGAGTATGATATCCTCCCTGATTATTGTAGTCTGGGTATTCTCAGCAATCATCGCGGGTGTGATCATCTTTGCGTTAAATATCAGAAAGGTTAGGCTCTATAGTGTAGGGAGGCCTCTGCAGAGAAAATCGGAATACTTCTGGAATACGGGCACGATTCTTTATGTTTTGCTGTGCCTGATTATGATTATTACACAAATAGTTGTATTGTAATTATGTCAAAAGGGAAGAGCTGCCTCTGCCCGGTACCGGCCGGCGAACACTTCATAAGCGGAATGTTCGCCGGGCAGTATATCCCGGACAGCGGCAGCTCTTTTATCTAAAGCGGACCGCGGTTCCTGAGGCGGTAACCATCAGCATACCATTGTTGGTACCAAGTACTTCATAATCGACATCGACACCGACGACCGCATCTGCGCCCATCTGATAGGCACGTTGAGCCATCTCCTGCATGGCTTGTTCTCTGGCTCTGATTAGTTCTTCCTCGTAGGTCCCGGAGCGTCCCCCGAAGAAATTGGAGAGTCCGGCTGCAAAATCCTTAACAAAATCAACACCGGAGATTACCTCTCCGAATACGATTCCCAAATACTCTGTTACCTGTTTCCCTTCTACAGAAGGGGTAGTAGTCATAATCATAATAAAAACTCCTTTCGTATTCAGATACGGATCTTGTTAATCCGTAAACGTTATATTTATGTCACCGCTGCTTAACTCTGCTTTGATCCTTCCTGAACCCGGCTGGTCAAGTATAAGAGGCTCATCATAAAGGATGTCACCCACCCGAATCTTGCCGTAGGAAGTATCCAGCTTTAAGGAATAATCTTCCTTACTGCCTTGAAGCTCCAGATCTAAATCACCATAAGCGTTGCTGATATCCAAAGCTTTGACCGTTGCTTCCGATACGGAGCAGGAGCCGCTGCTCAGATGGAACTCTGCTTTATCCGAGGTAATATCGGTGATAATGATGTCACCGTAGGAATTGGTGATATCAATGGAATTGTTCAGTATTCCCTTGATCATCAAATCCCCGCTGGACAGGGTGGCTTTGAAGCTCTTGCCGGCAGCCTCTGACGGCAGGCGTGGCGGAGTATTATTAATATCCGTAAAATAAGCGTCTCCGTAAGAATTGGTAAAATCCAAAGTACCGGCCTGGAAATCTGAAATCTCGCTGGTACCGGAGGATAAGCTTAGATCAGCATCCCAGGCTGCAGCCTTCTCCAGAGTGAAATCCCCGTAGGATACCGTCACATCCAGATTCTTGGCAACAAAACCGGAGAGGTTTACATCACCGGAAGAATTCTCAATGTTAATGTAATCCATTTCGCTATTTTTAGGAAGATACACCTTAATCCGGTTATTTATATTAAATTCAATCGAGTAAGAGTCGGGTAAGCTGTCTCTGTCATCAAAATATAGTTTTCCATCCTTCAAGGAATAATCAGGGGCCTCCTCCCAGTAGAGA
>JAEZFH010000046.1 GCA_023437885.1 Bacillota bacterium
ACCTTATCCCGATCCGTAAGATTTTGAAGAAAAATAATAATCTCATCACCGCCGTATCGCGCTACTATATCATTGGATCTGGTTGCACCCTGAATCAATTTTGCAATCTTTTTCAGAGCTGCGTCTCCCACCGGATGCCCATAGGTATCATTGATGCCTTTGAAATTATCCAGATCCACAACCGCCACACAATAATTCTGTTCCGTCAGGTTCGCAACCAGGTCCAGAGTTTCAAAGAAATACCGTTTATTGAAAATATCGGTTAAGCCGTCACGAAAAGCGCTGTCCCGGATCTGCTTGTATAAAAAATTATTCTCGATGGCAACACCAATATGATTACCAATCAGGGATAAGAATACTGCATGATCCTTCGTAAAATAATTTTTTTCTTTGTGCTGGATTAAAAGAAAGCCAATCAACCGATTTTCCACCTTCACCGGTACCCCAAGGCAGGAATGAATCCTGACACATACCTCCGGTATACTATGGATCGGCAAATCGCTGTTAATAATAAACTCCTCCTCATGATGCTGGAAGATAAGCTTTTTCTCCACCTCAGCTCTTTGCTCCGATATGTTCTGAGAGACCGCCTCATAGAAATCATTATCCATACGGATATAGATCGTGGAATGCTCTGCCCCGAAGACTCCCACCAGCATATCGTTGATTAAATTAAATAAATTCGGATCCTTAATATACTGATTTATGTATTTACTTATCTCAAGAAGATTCGTAAACATATCCAGCTTCTTCTCAAGCACCGTAACCTTCTGCGACAGATTATAAATAGTATTCTCAGTAAACTCCTGATACTTTTCAAATTGATTGGTCTCCATATGGTTTCTCTCCTTGCACGTTTTTTGTCAACCACGGCCAGCAATGTAAATAGTAAAATTGTACTATTCATAATCCTATTGTAACATCAATAGCTGTCATATTCTAGTATAATATTTTTAAGTATTTCATTTTTAATCTGATCCTTGCTGCTTGTACCAATCTGCTTCCGTTCTGGCTCAATATCAGCATTGTCCCCAGAAAACCCCTTTATTCCTCGCAGTATCTCTTTATCCCAACTCGATAAGCGCTAAACGGGGCAAGAAAGGTTCCGGTGCAATCAAAATACGAATACAAAATAATCTCCTCATCACTGCTGCCGCCAAAACCATCCTCGTCTTCCCAATACCTGCCGTCCGGCTGTACCTCCCACAGCATCCGCCAGGTACCGTCCGGACAGGAATTAAATTCCGTACGATAGCAGATTCTGGGCGGTATGTGGTCACCCTCCAGCTTCTTCTTCCAGGTATCTTCCAGAAGAATTCCGGGAAAATTCTGAATATATCCGTTTCTGTCTGCAATGATAATCTCCTTGCCCTTCTCATCCGTGAGTATCACCGGCTTATCTCCGTAAGTATAACCGCAATTCAGCTGCGGTTCCCGCCCGCCTTCCTTTGAGGCCTTGTTAAATAACCACATGGCTTTGTCCTTTCAGAATATGATGGATCTGTAGAATATGATAGATCTGTAGAACAGCATATAAGTGCCTAATCGGACCGGCCTCGGTTCAGCTCAAGCCGGCCGGAGCTGGCGATATTATATGCTGTTGAGGATACTATAACAATTACTGCTCCGAGAACCGCTATGGGGGTAACCTGCTCACCATAGAAAATCACTACCCAGACCGGATTCAGAATCGGCTCAATGGTTGAGGTCAGGGAAGCACTGACCGGTGTAACGCTTTCCAGACCCTTGGAAAGGAACACATA
Organism: Bacillota bacterium; assembly: GCA_023437885.1. Lineage (GTDB taxonomy): Bacteria > Bacillota > Clostridia > Lachnospirales > Lachnospiraceae > Mobilitalea. The sequence goes on from JAEZFH010000046.1 coordinate 1,764, forward strand.
TCCCAAGCCCATCTGGACGACTCCGAGAAGGATAACAAAAAGGAAATTCGAGAGTGCCGGATCACTCTCCTTAAAGTAAAATGGCAAAAAGATAATAAAACTTGTAATTTGAGATATCAGAATCGAGGATTCAAAATCCGCATTCTTCACCTTTTTTATCAGAAAAACCATGGCATACAAAACTCCTGAAACAACAGCTATGATATTGCCAAGCATTCCATCAAAGCTAAGCTGGTCAAAAAAGAAGCACATAATGCCGCCAAATACCAGAAAACAGGCCACAACAGCCTTTCGGTCAGGCTTATGCTTCCAGAAGATCCATAGAAATAGAATCAAGAAGATCGGTTCTGTAAACTGCAATACAATCGCATTTGCCGCGGAAGTTAATTTCGTAGCCATAACGAAGGTGAGGTTCATAAGCAGATTGCAGACAGCTCCCAGAATTACAGCCTTGTTCAGCACCAGTCTGTGCCCGATCCTCTTTAGATATAGTGCCATAATCAGAAAAGCAAATAGATTCCTGACTCCGTTTATCGTCAGGGATGACCAGGTTATCATTTTGATCAGCACCCCTGCAAGGCTGAAGCAAACCGCTGATATAAGGACATAGACCGTACCCAGATGTATTTTCTTATTCATATCTTCTTTAGCTTCCTTCCCATGCCCGGCCGCACCGGCATGTGTTATGTATAATTAATCTGTATTCTACCATCACAACACAGAATATTTCAATCCCCAAGTCAAAAAATTATTTTGCAATCTCCTCCAGAGAACCGAAGGTATATCCCATTTCCTCCCATTTGGTCAGCAATTCGTCCAATATCTCGGAATTGGTCCTGGAGGTACTGTGCAGCAGTACAACCGCTCCGGGATGAATCCTTCCGAGCAGCTTCTGGAATGCGGCCTCCCTGGTGGGCTGCTTATCATTATACCAATCTACATAGGCAAGACTCCAGAAGAAGGTGGAATAGCCCAGCTCGTTAGCCATTTTCAAGTTATTGATACTGTATTTTCCCTGGGGAGGACGGTAATACTTCACCATCTTCTCACCTGTTGCATTCTCAAAGGCGCCTTCCAAATCCTCCAGCTCCTTTCGAAAGGAATCCATAGAGGAAATACTTGACATATTGGGATGGGAATAAGTATGGTTGGCCACCTGATGTCCTTCCTCCAGCATCTGCTTCACCAGCTCAGGCTGTGTTTTAATATAGTTGCCTACCAGGAAAAAGGTTGCTTTTACCTTATGATTCTTCAGTGCCTCAAGGATCGCGGGGGTGTATCCGTTCTCATAGCCGGCGTCAAAGGTCAGATAAATCACATTTTTACCCACATCTCCGATATAATATGCATTGTATTTTTTTAACTCATCGGGTGTGGCGTTGCCGGTCGGGGGCTGTCCCTTTGTTCCGAAGCCAAGCCCCCAGTTATCCGTGCTGCTCTCCTTCAGTCTTTCCTGGGCATATGCATTTTTCAGCATTGCAATTCCTCCGCCGAGAAAATATAAAATTATGAACACCAGGGACAGAATAATAATCTTTTTTCGTTTCCATATTTCCATAAAATAAACTCCGGTAAATATACGTTACTATAGTATATTTACCGGAGTCGGTCACAATACCAACAACTTGCAGGGATGTTTCTCTTTCAATCGGTTACGCCTTAAGCATCTCCAGGATTTCTTTCTTAGGCTTTACTCCGATGGATTTGGATACAAGCTCACCCTTTTTAAATACCAATAACGACGGGATCGTCATAATCCGGTACTGCTGCGCCAGATCGCCTTCTTCATCAATATTCACCTTACATACCTTAACATCCTCCAGCTCTCCTGCCAATTCCTCTATCGTAGGCAGCAGCATCCTGCACGGTCCGCACCAGGGTGCCCAGAAATCCACTAAAACAGGAATCTCAGATTGTATTACCTCCTGTTCAAATTCATTGGTCGTTATATGCTTTGCTCCCATATTCATCCTCCTTTTCTCTCTTGTTAATCGACAAAGCTCCTAAGGCAAGTACTTACTCCATTAGAAGCAGTATATACATTGTTTACAATTTAATTTTACACTATCATCAGCAAATGTCAAGTACTTTCATCTTGAACTGCCCTTGATAAAATTTGGCTAATCAAATTCTCCGTCCTTCGGCAAGTATCCGCCTGTGACCTCAATGATATTTCCATCGGGATCGGTAAGCTGAAAATAATAGTATGGTCTTACATTATTCACATATTTGATTTTCGTCAGCCGGCTGCTGATCTTCAGCCTTGCGATCCGTTCCCGCTCCTGTTCCAGATCCTCGGTCCAGAAGTTCAGCACGCATTTATGCGTATTTTCGGCCTTCGCAATTGCTGCCAGATTATCAAATTCCTCCACATATTCGCCCTTATGCACGGTTAGTCCCGGATTCATGGTATCAAAATAACCGTTCATGATCGATATATTCTTCCCATCAAACTCGAACTGGGCAAACCGCTGCATGTTTTGGGCACTCACAGGAATTTCCAGAAGCTTCTCATAAAAACGGAGCGCTTCTTCAAAATCCTTCACTATCAGATAAACTGAACCTAAATGCATGGATATTTCCTGCCTTCCTTTGATCCTATCCGGTTAATATGGATTGTCTGCAGTACCATCCCATTCCGAAAACAGTCCGGATACCGCTAATTCATACTCCGAAAGCTTCTCCGCCTTTTTGATCCTTTTCGCGGACTTGTCACTATCCGGAAACAATTGGATGAAATAGGTCCAGAACTCCTTCATCTTGAATAGTACATTCCGGTCACCAAAGATTATTCCCTGATATCCCATAAGTACCTCATCATGGAATGCTCTCATTCTGCTTCGCTCCGGGGCCTGGCTTCCGGTTATCTCACTGAGTAGCCCCGGATCAGCCAGCAGACCTCGTCCGATCATCACAGCTTTTAAGCCTGGATAGGCTTTTGTCAGCTGCTGATAGTCCGCTGCGGTTTTAATATCCCCATTATAGCAGAGAGGATTTTTGCTCATTCTTACCGCATCCTCAAAGACAGCCATATTGGGAGTATTCTTATAATAATCCCTCTGGAGCCTTGGATGAATAATTAACTCGGTGATGGGATATTTGTTAAATATTTCAATCAATTTATAAAATTCTTCCGGCTCTTCTTTCCCGATCCGCGTCTTTACCGATATCCGTGTTACAGAGGCTTCAAATATTTCTTCCAGGAAGGCATCCAATTGTTCTCTTTTTGCCAGAAAGCCCGAGCCCTTGTTCTTTGACACCACTGTGCCGGAGGGGCATCCGAGGTTCAAATTAACTTCCTCATAGCCAAACCTCTTAATCGTTTCTGAGGTATGGATGAAATCCTTCGTTTGATTCGTCAGTAATTGCGGTACCAGCACGATATCTTTGTTATGCTCCGGAAGAATATCATTCATATCCCTGGTTTTCAGTCCCTCCTGCTGATTCGCTACAATAAAGGGAGAAAAATATTTATCTATTCCTGGAAAAAACTTATGGAATGCATTGCGGTAAATATATCCCGTCAGCCCTTCCATGGGCGCAAAGTATAAATTCATGTTCAAGTAGCTCCTTGTTCTTTCTTCTTAGTGCCGCCATGCAAAAGGCAGCACAGCGATTTGCTATCCCTGCAAGCCCTTTGATTGTCTCTCCATGTCTTCGATAACAATATCGTATATTTCCCCTAGGGACGCACAATATTCCAGTACCTTCCAAGGTTCATTCGTATGAAAATGAATTTTAATCAGTTCTTCATCTCCTACTGCCAGCAAGCAGTCTCCTTTTAGATTATTGGTAAAATAATCATTAATAATATCTTCATCAAGGTTCTTTCCTTCAATCAATAGCTGAGTATCATATTTAAATTCAAGCATCGTATTTTCCTTTCCTATGAAACTTATTGTCACCTGACCTGGGGCAGGGAATTAATTTTGGCATTCCGTATGCAAGGCATTGAACTTTTGACGCAGCACCATGGGCAGAATACCGCCATGCCTGTAATAATCAATATCGATCAGGGAATCAAAGCGCACCGCCGCCAAAAATTCGGTCACTTTTCCGTCTCCGGAGACCGCAATTACTTTAACCTTATCCCGGGGCTTAACTCCTGCATCCAGCCGGATCTCAAATATCTCTTCTCCCGTTATTCCCAGGCTCTCTGCTGTCTGTCCGCCGAGATATTGAAGTGGGAGAATTCCCATCATAACCAGATTGGACCGGTGGATTCGCTCAAAGCTTTCCGCCAGCACCGCCTTTACCCCCAGCAAGCTGGGTCCCTTGGCAGCCCAGTCCCTGGAAGAGCCCATTCCATAATCCTTGCCTGCAATTACCAGCAGCCCGGTACCCGATTCCCGATAACGCAGACTGGCATCATAGATGGACATCAGCTCACCGGTCGGCAGGTGAGTGGTATATCCTCCTTCCGTTCCCGGTGCAAGCTGGTTGCTGATACGGACATTGGCAAAGGTGCCTCTCATCATTACCTCATGATTTCCTCTTCTGGAGCCGTAGGTATTAAACTGCTTCACCTCAACCCCCTGCTCCTGAAGGTATTTTCCCGCCGGCGTGTTCTTCCCGATGGCACCCGCGGGAGAGATATGATCCGTGGTAATGGAA
>JAEZFH010000090.1 GCA_023437885.1 Bacillota bacterium
TTAGTAAGGACAGCAGATACCGGATAGGAATTGATTTGGGCGGTACGAAAATTAAACTGGGGGTTGTTGATGAGAACAATGAAATTGTTGACAGAATGTCGATTCCAACTTTAGTAAACCGCAGTTATCAGGAGATTATTCAATCTATGGCGGAGGGGGTAATCACTCTGCTGGAAGGTACGGATATCAACCTAAAACAATGTGATTTCTTAGGAATAGGGAGCCCCGGAGTGATTGACGGTAAAACAGGAACGGTAGTTTATTCAAACAATTTTGCATGGGAGAATATACCGGTTGTGGAGGAACTACAAAAATATATTGATTTACCCATGTATATCAGTAATGATGCGAACTGCGCGGTATTGGGAGAAGCTGCGGCGGGAGCTGCGACAGACTGTGACAATATCGTTTTGCTGACCCTGGGAACCGGAATAGGCAGCGGGATTATTCTAAACGGAAAGCTATTTGAAGGAAGCAATATCGGCGGGTCCGAATACGGGCATAGCGTACTTGTTGTGGATGGAGAGCAATGTACCTGCGGGAGAAGAGGTTGTTTTGAGGCGTATGCGTCGGCAACTGCTTTAATACGTGAGACAAAAAAGGCTGCAAAGAGGAATGAAAACTCCATCCTCCATCTGCTCTGTGGAAGCGACCTGACAAAGGTATGCGGTGTTACGCCCTTTAAAGCCATGGAATATGGTGACCCCTCAGCAAAAGAAGTAATTGATAATTACATTAAATATTTAGGTAACGGTATTATCAATCTGATCAATCTCTTTCGGCCAGATAAGGTATTAATCAGTGGTGGCATCTGCAATCAGGGAGATAATCTGTTGAAGCCTGTCAATGATTATGTGGCAAAACATTGCTTCGGCGGCAGCTATACCTATATTCCTGCAATTATAAAAGCCGCTCTTGGTAATACAGCGGGGATTATCGGTGCCGCATCCCTGCAAAATTATCTATATATAGAGCAGGACGTAAGCATGTGATAGGTGGAAGCAGATTTTGCGATGTCTGACTGAGAAGGCTTTTATCCTCCGGCAGTTATGTTTTAACGCAAATAATGACTATAAATGACAGAATGCCCGGGCGGTGCACCCCTGCATTTCTATCACTCCCTGGATATCATATAATATGACCTTAAGAAATCGGTTTTCTACTTGTCGAATGAGAGCAACAACTTATAATTGCCGAATGAAATAATTACAGTTACTATACATTTATAAGATCTTGCAGCACTTGATTAAGGCGGCCTGGCTTCTGGTGATGGCCGGGGAAGCAGCGACCCTGTGAAGGCATCATTCTTAAAGAAATTATAATTTCAGGAGGGAAGAATTATGTCAATTATCAACTCACATACTTTGAAGCTTGCAGCGAAGGAGTTAGGCAAAGCACACAATTCCATATTGAAGGAAAATGTTTCGGATGATATTGCAGATGTTATTATCGGTCATTCCCTGGGTGCGGCAGCAGCCGGCCTGGGAGGAGCCTGGATACCCGGAGCGGGTGGTACGGCGGCACTTCTCGCCGCGGTGGGGTTTATCTGGTCGATGTATTTCCGAATCAACAAATGCCTCGGACTGAAGCTGTCTAAGACGCTGCTGAAATCCCTTGCCTCGGCTGTAATAACGAATATTATTGCTTCGGCAGCAGGGGTTATCGGAGGAGCTGCCGTATCCACAGTATTATCCTTTATCCCGGGAGTTGGCTCGGTTGCCGCCTCGATTATCATGGCAGGGATTGATTATGCTGTTGTTTTTGCCTCCGGACTAATTTACATAAAAGTTCTGACGAATCTGTTTAAGGCTGGGAAGGACCCGGCAAAAATGTCGGAAGAACAGCTGAAAGCTGCCGCAGGATCTGCAGTGAATAACGAAGATATCGGTAAGATAATTAAGGAAGCGAAGAAGGACTATGCTTCCGCACGAAAGTCCGGGGCGGTAGACGGGAAGGAAAAGGTTGACTTGGAGCAGGAGGATTAGAAGGCTATTCGGGATCTCTGATAAGATAGAATAATATAATCCCCTTAAGAAAGCCGGAAGCTGTTCCTGATACGAACAGCTTCCGGCTTATGAATTTCGAAGAATAGGTGTGGACGATGGAGTGATCAGGAGAAGAGGCGTACACCCATCTGGGTTTGCGCATCCACTTCCTTCTCGATCTTCTCCAGGAGCCCGAATATCTTTTTGGAATATAGCTCTGCTTCCCCGTAATGCTTTCGTGCCTCATCCTTTTGGGAATTACGGATGGCTTCCAAAACTCTGTGCCCGCAGTTATGGAAATTATTATGGATATCCTCAATGGCATTCCAATCCTCCCGGATCGAGGGATGTTCTACCCGGATGGTATGATAAAAGTGCCCGAAAGCACATTTGGTGCTGTTAATTTGGATAGGGTAGATGACTCCCTCATCAACGATGGATTTTAATGTAAGCAGCCACTTTCCATGTGCCTGCTTGGCATTGGTGATATTCAGCCTTAATTCTTCATTGGTCAGGTTGTTCATGCCGCCCTTCAGGGTGGTGAACAGCTCTCTGGTTACCTCGGAAAGGTTGTCATCCATTTGGGTAATATTGCTTGCCAGAGTAGCACATTTTTCGGCGTCTTTAAATATCGTCTGGGTCATATAGCTGAGTTTTTCGGCATCACTGCTGGAGGAATCCATGGCAAGATTGATTTCGTTCGTGGAAATTTTGACTCCGGACATGGTAGTATTTACATCACGGACATCACCGATGGTTCGGCCCAGCAATTCCATATTATTTTTCATGGTTGAATAAATATCATCAATTTTACCGCTCATTTCGGAGGTGGACTCCATGGTATTGGTCATGCTTTCCCGCCCGTTCTCTGCGGCTGTCTTAATGTCGGACATAACCAGACTCATACCCTCCAGGCTCTTCTTGGTGGTGTCGGCAAGCTTTCTGATCTCCGAGGCCACGACAGCAAAACCCTTGCCGTTCTCCCCGGCCTTGGCAGCCTCAATGGAAGCGTTCAGGGATAACAGGTTGGTTTGCTCCGCAATCGCATCAACACTGCTTACAATTTCATTCACCTTATTGGTGAGTTCTACCAGCTCTTCGATCCGTTGGCTCATAATCGAGGAATTGTTCATTACATTTTCCTTTAAAGCGTTGATTTCCGCGATCTTCTGGATACTGATATCATTGCTGGTGATAAGCTCCTCCGAGGCCTGGGCCAATTTTTCCAGGGTTTCGGAAGAAACATTTACCGCTTCCGTCACAACACTCATGCTGGCGGTGGTCTCTTCTACAATCGCCAGATTGGATTCGCTTAGACTGGCGATTTCTGTCGCAAAGGATTTGAGGTCGTAGGAGATATGGGACATATGGACATCAAAGTCGCTCATCTTTGTTACAAGGCCAAGGAGCTCCTTGGCAGAATGCGAAAGCTTGGTCTCATTATCAAAAAAACGTTCAAACAAACCGTATACGGATTTATGCAGCTGATAATTAATCTCTGATGGTGGCGTGCTTTTCTTGCCGTCCATTCTATCCTGTACATATTCGACGATGCAGCGTGCTTCATTGCAATCACCTTTCTCTTTTCGTAAAAGCATAGATTACCTCCTGGCATAATTATGTATTGCTATTTCATTGTATTAAGTGTAGCATATAGAGGGGGTTAGATGCTATCTATATTTTTGATTTTCTTCGTATATTGGGATCAATCTTAATTATAATTATAAGAAGGAGTTAAACTTTATATAGGCTGCGAGAGGGTGAGGAGTTGCAATAGGAAGAAATCACATCATATTAGAAATAAAATCATAATCATACTATCGCTGGTTCTTATTGCTGACAGCTGCTGGCAATCGAACTGCTGAAGGAAGTCGGAAGAACGCAGTAATTGACCGCGGCAGCCTGGCATTAGGCAGCAGCCGTAAAGATAGATTTAACGAATGTAAGTGAGGAAGGGAAATGAAACGGAATTGTAATCTGGATGAAATATCGGATGGAAAGCTATATGAGCCCGGGGATTTGGTGGAAGCCAGCTGTAACGGCTGCAATGGGCGCGCGGCCTGCTGTCATGGCATGGGAGTCTCCATTATATTGGATCCCTATGACATCTACCGGCTGACGGTGAAGCTTGGTATCCGCTTTGAGAGTCTCCTGGCCGGTAAGATAGAATTAAATGTGGTAGACGGTATTATCCTGCCCAACCTGAAGATGACAGGAGAAGAGGAGGGCTGTGCCTTTCTGGATTTAGCCGGAAAATGCAGTATCCATGCTTACCGCCCGGGAATTTGCCGGATTTTCCCTCTGGGAAGATACTATGAAAAACATGATTTTAAGTATTTTCTTCAACCGAAGGAATGCCTCCATCATTCCAAGTCACTGGTAAAAGTGGCAAAGTGGATTGATACGGCGGATCATGAGAAGAATAAGCAATTCCTGGTTGCCTGGCATTATTTCCTGAACGCTGTGGAGGAGGTAATTAAGAATTCACAGGATGATACACTGATTAAGAATTTGAACATGTACCTGTTAAATAATTTTTATATAAAAAGCTATGACGGTAACCGGGATTTCTATCCGCAATTTGAAGAACGCCTTGCCGGAGCTGAAAAATTACTGGGCCTTGGGACAGATGCATCAAAATAGCCGGTAATGCAAGTGTGATGAACAGGGAGTCCCGGGTACATAATGCCTGGAAGGAATGAATGGGAAAGGGAGGAGAAAGGCTATGTCACAGACGACGAAGAAGGCTCTGGCGGCTTCATTAAAAAAACTGTTGCAGGAAAGGCCGCTGGATAAGATAACTGTCATTGATATTACCCTGGACTGCGAGGTAAACCGGCAGACCTTTTATTATCATTTTCAGGACATCTATGATCTGATCGAATGGATCTATACCAACGAAGCCTCGAAAGCCCTGGATGGCAAGAAGACCTACGATACCTGGCAGCAGGGCTTTATGGGTATTTTTGAATATGTCCTGGAGAATAAATCCTTTGTCATAAATACCTATCATTCCGTCAGCCGTCAATACCTGGAAAAGTATCTGTATAGTGA
>JAEZFH010000179.1 GCA_023437885.1 Bacillota bacterium
TGGGACTAAGCTTCAACTACAGCTTTCTAGGCGTCTATATGCTTGATATGGGATTGTCTGAAGGAACCATCGGCCTAATCAACTGTATTTCAGCCTTAAGTGAGCTTCCCGTTCTGTTTTTGATGAATCGGGTATTAAAGAAGATGGATACTACTAAAGTCGCTATCATCGCCTGCTTGCTGTTGGGCCTTCGTATTATCACCGTTACCGGCGGAAGCCTCCCCTTTGTCGCACTCTCTCAGACGATGCATGGCCTGACCTATATGACGATTTATATTGGCATAGCGGTATTCATCAGCAAAAATGTGAAACCCGAAAACCAATCCCGAGGACAAAGTATTCTTGCCTTAGTTCAAACCGGCATCGGTAGTATTACCGGAAATATACTGGGCGGATACCTGGTGGATGCCTATGGCCTGAAGTCTGCTTATACGACGATGACACTCCTGGTTATAATTGTAGCAGGACTCGTCGCCCTGCTACAATATTTCTATCTAAGAATGCGTAAATCTGCGGTTATATAGCATCCTTTTCGTATTATTCCCTACTGAGAATTTCCTCTATATTATCCGAGGTAACAATGATATGGGGCTTGCGTATATATTTGCCATTGATCAATTCAATGTCTCCGGGCAGCTCCTGCTGAAAAACAACCGAATAGGCAAGCTCAATGATACCTACGGCCTGACCGAAGCTGTCATTGAGAACTGTCCCTATCATATCGCGGTTCTTTACTGCTTCGAGGCCGACCTGGGTCCCGTCTATTCCAACCACCACCGGAAGCTTCACCATGTTTTCCTTCTTCATCGCATCAATTGCCCCAAGAGCCATATCATCATTATTTGCGATAACAATTTCTATTTCGTTCTTATAGGTTTTTAGCCACTGCGACATCCGGGTTTCCCCCTGGGCCCGGTTCCAATTGGCGATTTCGTCTCCCAGCTTCTCTACACTGATACCGGCTTCCGTAATCGTCTTGATTACATACTCCGTACGAATGGAGGAATCCTGGTGTCCTGCTTCTCCTTCCAGAATTACATACTGTAACACCCGATCTTCGTTTTTGTCGATCTGTTCAAAGTCCCTTTCACAGGCGTCCACGATAATCTGACCCTGCATAATTCCGGATTCCAGTGCAACCGCTCCGACGTAGAAAAGCTTATCCCAACGCTCCAGGTCCTTCTCCACCAGCTCCCGGTTGAAGAAAATCACCGGAATATTCGCATTCATTGCCATATCAATGGCAGTAGTTGCATCCGTACGGTCAACCAGATTAATACACAGGATATCATATCCTTCCTTTATGAACTCCTCCACCTGATAATTCTGGGACACCTGACTGCCTCCCGCATTGACAATGTCCAAGGTTATAGTGATATCCTTCTCCTGTTCCATCCGCCTTACTTCATCCTTCAGGTTTTCCATGAGACTGGAGATAAAGGTATCATATTGATTATAAATACTGATGCCTACCTTCATGCCGGTCCGTTCCCCATCATCGTTATCCCTGCTGCCGTAGCCTCCGCTGATGTAATTCACTGCAAAGATACAAAGAATGATAAAGGCGATAACCACAGGTAATACGATTTTCTTCATATTCATACTGTACGCCTCCTCCTTATTGTACAATCGGAAATACTAATCTCTGATTCTTAGGCAAATACATCGTAACCTTATTCACGGTACGAAATTCTATATCAATATCCGGCTTCTTCTCCTCCTGCCCGATGCTGCGCACAGCTTCCTGGACACTCAGGTATCCCATATTGAATTCATTCTGGAATACAATGGACTTAATCAAGCCATAATCCAGGTAATGTACAATTTTGTTGGTGCTGCCAATGCCATACACATCTACGCTGCTTTCGGCTACCTGCACCGCATCGATGACGGCCTCCAGGCTCCGGTCATCCAGCGCAACAATCACATCCGTCGGCTCCTTCTCCAGCTTCGCCTTTAGAAATGCGGCAATATCCGTCTCTTCTTCCGGTTCCCAGGGCTTAATGGTACAATCCGTATACTGAAGGCTGTCAAGAAGTCCTTCATATCGCTCCAATACGCTGTTGCGCTGCAGATTGTCTACGAATACCGCCACCGTTTTATTCTGATCACCGCTCAAATACACGGACCTTCCGATATTCAAACCCATACTGTAATTATCTGCTGAAATGTAAGTCAGTCCCTCTGCATTCTTAATGCTGGTTTCTACTAATACCACCGGCACTCCTGCCGCATGCTCCCGAACCATGCCGGACAACTCACTGCTGTCGGCGGCGGCAAGAATAATTCCCTGGGAACCGTTGGCAATCTCACGTTCGATAAGGCCGTACTGCTCTGCGGCATCCTTTTCCTCGGTGGTGGTGACAAAATTAATCTCTGCGTGAAAATCCAATGCGCCCTGATCCAGGCCCTGCTTCAGGGTCGACCAGCGGTCACTGGCTCCCGAACCATATACGATAACGGATATCTTTGCCGTAGCATTCTTTCTGTTTGTATCATTGATGTATAAATAGCTGCTGATGATCAGAATGCCCATAAGCACCAGCAGCAGTGCTATCGCCAGGATGACTTTCATATTGTTTTTCATCCTGACCACCCTTCCACTACCTTGCATCGACACAAAACCCGGAAAAAAGTCAGAATTGCTTCCTGCGGGAAGACCTTCCGGATTTCTTTCCATGGGAATTTGCTTTTTCTTCACACTACCACCTCCTTTCCAAAGGATGTCAAACAGGGATAAGCTTAACCGCCTCATGCTTCCGTTTTTTCGTAAGGTAGGTTGGGGAGATGAATGTGGATCGTGGTACCCTCATCCAGAATGCTTTCAATCTCCAATCCATATGCTTTACCAAAATACAGCTGAATTCTCTGGTGAACATTGCTCAGCCCGATACCAGAACCCTTTTTATGCTCCCGGTTCTCATCCGTTAAGACATAATCCAGGGCCTCTTCCGGTATCCCCAGCCCATTATCCGCAACATCGATATACACATCTCCGTCCCTCAGATATCCTCTTACCTTAATCTCTCCCTCTCCGTCCATATACTCCACTCCGTGATAGATGGCATTCTCCAGAAGAGGCTGTACAATTAGCTTAATGGTACAGCATTCGTTGATTTCCGGAGCAATATCAATATCCACCTGAAAGCGGTTCTTATAGCGGATTTTCTGAATATAGAGATAGTTCTGTGCGTGCTCGATCTCCTCCCGGATGCTGATAATATTCTTCCCCTTGCTTAAGCTGATACGAAACAGATTGGCAAGTGCGGTTACCATGAAAATTGCCTCCTGATAGCGTTCACTTTCTACCATCCATACAATAGAATCTAGGGTGTTATAAAGAAAATGCGGGTTAATCTGGGCCTGGAGCGCATCGAACTCGCTCTTGCGCTTTTTCTCCTGTTCCATTACCACCTCATCCATCAGCTCATGCAGCCGGCGCACCATGGAGGTAATTGTCCTTCCCAGATGCCTGATTTCATAAGAACCTCCGATATAAATATTCAAATCCAGCTTACCATACTCCAGATCCTTTACGGAATCATCCAGCCTCTTAATGGGATTTCCAATCAGGTAAGAGACAAACTGGTTGGCAAAAAAGATCAGAATGACCGTCAGCAGCAGTATAATTACGGTAAAAAACTGCATCTGATGGTAGCTCATAAAGAATTCCTCGGTGGGTGTGACATGGATAATCTTCCAGCCGGTATAACCCACTGTCCGCACGGTAACCATCCTCGCCTCCCCCTCATAGGTCTCTTCATGAGTACCGTCCTCATAAGTGACGGCTGCCCGGTTATTCTCATGGAGCAGGCTGGAATTAATGAGATTCTGCTTGGGATGATAGATAATTTCTCCGCTTCCGTCCGTCAGATATACGTAGCCGCTGTTGTTCCTGTTCATTTTGGTAAAAATCTGTTCAATGCCGCTGTAATTCATATCAACCAGCAGAATTCCCCGGCTGATGTTGCCGTTTCTCGTCAGCTCCACAACCCGGCTGAGGGAAATCACCCAATGATAATTGAAGCTGCTGTCATTAAAAAGGTTTTGGACATGGGGAATGGAGAAATGCAGATTCTCTATCTCCTGATTCGCATTGACAAACCAGCCCTGAGTCGTGGCATTCAGCCCGGTCTTCAGGTTATTGATCGGCGTGGCGGCTACCAGTGTGCCATCCCCCTGGAAGCAGACGATGCTGACCAGATTATCCTTGTTTGCTTCATAGAGCAGGCTCATCTCTTCCTCCAGGGTGTCCCTGACCAGGTCCTTCTTCTTTATTACGGTATAGTACATGGAATTGGAGATCCGCATCATATTGCGAAGATAGGCATTCAAGTTCATATTGACCTGGTCAATAAGCTGTTCCTTGCTCTCAATCGTCAAAGTCTTTGTGGAGGCGGCATAACGGGAATAAACCATATAGCCGCTGAAGCCCATTCCAAATAATGCTACTAACGAGAAGGAGAGGGACAGCATAAACTGTATGGTTCTTCGCCTGGAATACTTTGCAATTTTTAAGAGCAGCTCTTTCATCCTGTTCTTCATGGGAGATATGCCTTTCCGGTGCTTCTATACTATTTGTTCTTCCGGTAATTGGAGGGTGATACTCCGTATTGCTTCTTAAATACATAACTGAAATAATTCGGCTCCGTGTAACCCACCATCGCGGATATGTTATAGGTTTTTTCATCCGTCGTATTCAACAGCTGAAGTGCCTTTTCCATCCGTACTCCGGTCAGGTAATTGACAAAGCTTAAGCCTGTCTCCCTCTTGAATAAAATCGAGAAATAGGTGGCACTCACATTCAGATAACTGCAGAGGGTATCCACGGATAATTCACTGTCGCAATAATGCTCCCCAAGATAATCCACCGCCTTGTTGATCAAAAGCTTTGCGGTATCGGTACGTTCCCGGCGGATACTGGTCCTTATCTTCACACAGACCTCCATCAGCCATTCCTTCAAGGCCTCCAGGGAAGCAAACTGGTATATTTTACTGTTAATATTAAAATCCGGGCCGAATACCTTTTCCATATCCAGCTGATAGGCCCAGCCCAGCTTAAAGATCTCCGTCACCATTTCCATCAGGGATACCTGGTACAGTTGGAGGGAAATATTCGAATTCTTTATATAATTCACCAGCTCCTGAATCGACTTAACCAGGTCCTCCACTTCGCCCAGCTTGATTTCCCGGAGAATATTCTCCGTGTATCTGCTTTCCCAGATATTCTGCACATTATTCTGGATCTCCACATCACTGATATAGATTGCCTGGTTGGCATCAAACAGAATGCGGTAATCCAGGGCGCTCTTCGCTCCCTGATAGGAATGGTGCAGCTCCATCAGGTCATTGCACGGACTGCCTATTCCCGCGCAGGTGTTGTGCTCCAGAATACGGAAGGCGCTTTTA
>JAEZFH010000135.1 GCA_023437885.1 Bacillota bacterium
GGGTATGACCCATGAGGAGGCTGCGGTCCAGCTTGTCCGAGAATATGCCAGAAGCTATGCCAGCTATCCTTTTATGATCTATCAGCTTCAGACAAAATTCCGGGACGAAGCCCGCCCCAGAGCCGGATTAATCAGGGTACGGGAATTCACGATGAAGGATGCCTACTCCTTCCATACCACCCAGGATGACCTTGAACAATATTACACAAGGTGCCATAAGGCGTATGAACGTATTTTTGCAAGAGCTGGAATTCCCCAGGTAGTATCCGTAGCCTCCGATTCCGGCATGATGGGCGGCAGTATCTCCCATGAGTTTATGCTGCTGACACCGGTGGGAGAAGATTCCCTCGCCCTGTGCTCCGAATGCAATTACCGGGCCAACATCGAGGCAGCAGAGAATATCGTACAGAACAGGAACACTCTCCCGCTCAGGGAGCTTACGCTGGTTCCTACTCCTAAGGTCACCTCGATCGAAGACATCGCCGTATTTCTTCACGTTCCTGAGGAGAATACCTGCAAAGCGGTTGTGTATCAGGCGGAGCATTCCGGAAAATATGTCATCGTGTTCCTTCGGGGAGATATGGAGGTAAGCGAGGCTAAGCTCACCAACCAGCTTGGTGATACGATCCATCCTGCACTCCTGAATGAAGCCTCTCCCTTTAAAGTAGGCTTTATCGGCCCATATCAGCTGGATGCCGGGCATTCTGTTGTTCTTTATGACCAGTCCCTGCGCGGTATCAAGTCCCTGGTCTGCGGCGGCAATCAGGAGGATTATCATTATCTTGGCTTAAATCTTCCCCGGGATATCGGCGAGGTTGAATACCATGATCTATCCAAAATCAAAGACGGCGGTATCTGCCCCCATTGCGGAAAGCCTTCCATTACCATCTCACGGGGTATCGAAGTAGGCAATATCTTTCAGCTGGGTACAAAATACTCAAGGGCAATGAATATGCAATATCTTGACCACAACGGGGAGCTTCATTTCCCGGTTATGGGCTGCTATGGAATCGGTATCGGCAGACTTGCGGCATCGGTCTGCGAAGCCAGTCACGATGAATACGGCCCTATCTGGCCAATCAGTATCGCTCCCTGGCAGGTTCATCTATGCTGCCTTCGCGTTGATGATCCGCAGGCAAAGGATTATGCCGATTTTCTTTATAAGACCCTCCAGGAGGAGCAGATTGAAGTAATCTACGATGACCGGGAGGTCCGGGCCGGTGTTATGTTCTCCGATGCCGATTTACTCGGGGTTCCGATCCGGATTATCATCAGTCCCAGGAACCTGAAGGAGGGCTGCGCCGAGATATCCACCAGGGATAAATCACAGAATTCCAGGGTAGCGCTGACGGAGCTGATTCCTACGGTGAAAAATTTGATCTTAACTCTGACCGCTGCCTTCCATTAACAAATACTGCCGGGCGAAGCGAAGCCTTTCCTGATCAGGCCAGGCAGCACAGCCAGGTCTCCGGATGCAAGCGACAATATCAGTGCAGCAGAGAAAAGTTATACACCTTTATGTTACAACATATGTTGTACATAAAGGAATTCCTTCAATGAACAGCTCCTATATTCCTTCCAACCCCGCTGCTGCTATAGAAAATGAATTTTTCTATGGCAGCAGCGAACCGATATGCACTTGTCTCGTTCTTATGCCAGTATAATTACAACCGGCTATTTCAGCTCTTATTTAAAAATAATTCTCACAAATTTCTTCTTTCCTATTTTCATTACAATCTGGCTGCCGCTGAAGGTCTCTTCCACATTCTCCAGCTTTTGTTGGTTCACCTGGACTCCTCCCTGTCTGACCAATCTTCGGAATTCGCTTCCGGAAGGGATAATTCCATGCCTTAGGAGGAAGGGTATCACCCCTACCAATGAGCTGCTCTCCGCCGGGACCTCAATTTGGGGCATATTCTCCGGAAGCTCACCCTTCTGGAAAACGGTATGGAAATATTCCTCCGCACGCCTGGTCTCCTCTTCAGTGTGATACAAGCCTGTGATTATCCCGGCTAATTCCAGCTTACAATCCCTAGGGTTTCTTCCCTGCTCTAACTGCTGCTTTATCTCCTGTATCCGGTCGGGATGCTCGTCGGTGACCAGTTCAAAGTAGCGTATAATTAAATGGTCGGGAATCTCCATTACCTTTTTAAACATAACCTGTGCCGGTTCAAAGATACCGATATAATTGCCAAGACTTTTGCTCATCTTCTCCACTCCGTCCAGTCCCTCCAGAAGGGGCATGAATAACGCAATCTGCCTGCTCCTTCCCATATTACTCTGCAGACTTCTTCCCATAAGAATGTTAAAGGTCTGGTCCGTACCCCCAAGTTCAATATCCGCATTGATTACCACCGAATCATAGGCCTGCATCAGAGGATAGAAGAACTCATGCAGACCGATAGGCTCCTGTCTGCGAAATCTCCCTTGAAAATCATCCCGCTCCAGCATACGCGCAACGGTTGTGCTGGCTGCCAGCCCGATTACTTCCTCAAAGCCCAGCTTCGTCAGCCACTCCCCGTTAAACCGGACCTCCGCCTTTTCCGGGTCAATGATTTTGAATATCTGATCGGTATAGGTTTGAGCATTCTTCCTGATCTCCTCTTCGCTTAAGGGCTTCCGGGTCTTGGATTTCCCGGTGGGATCTCCGATTCTGCCGGTGAAATCTCCGATGATAATCACGGCGCGGTGCCCTAGGTCCTGGATTTGTCTGATTTTGCGAAGTACCACCGTATGTCCCAGATGGATATCCGGCGCACTTGGGTCCAGACCCAGCTTGACAATCAAGGGTCGTCCTTCCGTTCTGGCAGTGATGAGTTTCTCCCGCAGCTCATCCTCGGAGATAATTTCTGCTGCCCCCTTTCCTATGATTTTAATTTGCTCCTCGATACTGATTCTTTCATTTTTTGTGAT
>JAEZFH010000342.1 GCA_023437885.1 Bacillota bacterium
GCTCTACCCATTCCCCGGAGATTAGCTGCCTTCCCCGGTAACTCCCCTTTTGCAGATATAACTGCCCGATTCTGCCAAGCTCACTGACCGACAGCTTCATCCCTGTTGACCCATAGAAGTATCCTTCGGGGCTGTAGGCACATTCCACCTGCGGTATGTGAAGCGGATCAAAGAGTCTGGGCTTTAAATATTCCAGCATCGGCATTCCTGCTGCTTTTTCTACAATTACTCCCGCGAGGTAGGAGGTGAAATTATTATACCGAAACTTCCTCAGATCCACATTCGGGAGAGGCAGGGACAGGATATGCTTCAGCCAATGCTCGCAGGTGAGCCTCTCAAAGGGATAATCAACCACGGACATGGTAAGAAGGCGTTCCAGGGTAATTCTGCTCAGTCGGTCCAATTGCTCCGGGGACATCGCCACGCCTATCTCCTCCTCGAAGAAGGGCAGAATGCTATCTTCTATATGAAGAAGCCCCTCCTGGACTGCCAGCCCGACGGCTGTTGAGGTGATATTCTTTGTAGCAGAATACAGATTCCGCCTCTCCTCCGGCATAAAATGATGCTCCGCCGCCTTCTTACCTCCCTGCAGGACAACAATCCCGTATACCTGCAGGTGTTTATCCCGAACCAGGGCGACAAAATCACTCAGCATAATTTCCTCCTTTACTTCTATCGGAAACTTAAGGTGTAACTTCCGGTAACTTATATTTTAGACACTATTACAAGAATAGGCAACCATAATCTAGCAAAAAGCGCATTAAAAAACTGTTCTTCCGTACCTTAAAAAACCTCAGGATTCCGAAGTATCTGATCTATTCCGGTATCCTGAGGTTCATTACGTATTATTTGAGTATTATTTTATTTGAGTTTTATTTATTTGTGTATTATTTATTTGCGTACGATTATCTGCGTACTATTATCTGCGTATTATTATCTGCGTACTATTTATTGGTGTATTAGTTATTTGTGAGCATTCTTACATTTATATTGCTGCGGAAAAATTCTTCACCGAAGATTTCCAGGTAGAGCTGTTGTATATTGCCATATACCTCTTCATCCTTAACCGGACCGCCCCAAGCCTTATACATAAGATTATATTCATCCGTCAGTACACGGCTTACTACCTTACTCATTGCAAATCCATTCCTGAGGTAGAACTGAATTCGTCTTTCTCTGACCCTTCTGTCCTCCTCGTCCTCCGAATAATCCGGATTCTCCACCTCTGCGATAAGTGCTGCGTATTGGCCAGCCAGGTATTTCTCAATCTCTTTGACAAATTTCCCACCCAAGCCTTGGGAACGGTAATCCTCCAGTATTGCATAATAATCCAGCAAGAGCATATGTCCCTCGCCGCCCCTGGCAAAGTAGGCATATCCCAGAGGGCGATCCTCCTCAAAAAAACCGCAGCACAGATACTTCGTCTCCTGCACAAGCCTTTCAATCAACGGAAAGGATTTGACTTCACTTTCATGAAAGTGCCTTACTAAATAATTATGATAAAATTCATATCGTTCTTCTTTGCTTAAGCTTCTCATTACCATCTTTTCATTACTCCTATTCTATATCAGCACACCTCGGCCATTATTCCGGCATAACTATCCTTCTGAAAATGTACTGTTTTATACACCGTACATCCCGGCTGCAGGAACATAGTAACCATTCCTATAACAAAATCAGAACTTCACCGGATATCAACCGCTCCAAGGGAAGTCCTGATTCTATCAAAACTAACATTCCATTCATACATCCATTTAAGGACGCTCGATATCAAATATCTGTATATGCGGATTTTTCTCGGTATAGGGCTTCCAGGAATCCATCCCGTGGATACTCGGATCTCCTGTTTTCATAAAAGCAGTCCAGCAATCGAGCATCCTTTCACTCAGCCGGTAATCCCCTTCTTCCATCGGTCTCCAGGCCCGGCTCAAGGTTCCGAACATATACCACAGCTCTGCGGAGTGGAAGGCACCGGCCTGATCTCCCGGTAAATCCCTGGTAAAATAATATACATAAGCCGGTGTGCGTCCCTGCTTCTCCAGCTGCAGACTCCATTGGCGGCAGGCATGGTAGACAGATCCGTACTCTCCCCTTGCCGTTATCTCCGGGGTAACCGTAATATCATCCTTCGTCGAACCCAGCATATAGGGAATATCCTTTATATCGCCCTTAAGGACGGTGCGGTCATACCCATCCTCCAGCACATATCCGTCAAGCACCGGAGCAAAAGGCAGTATCCCTTTCGCAAAGCCCTGCTCTATGATCGGCGCTGCATATTCCAGCACCCGGTCAAAGGGCAATGACCGAAGCTCCTCCAGAGAGCCGGCCTTCGCATTGGCTGCCAGCTCTTCCCCGAAAGCTGCGGCCTGTGCGGGCATCATATCCCGGTTCAGCGCACTGCCATAGCCTCCGGCGCTTTGAAAAATAGCCTTCGCGATCATATGCCCGGTTAAAGGGGAGGAAACCAGGGTCTGGGTACTCATCGCTCCTGCAGATTGTCCGAATACCGTGATATTACCGGGGTCCCCGCCAAAGGCACTGATATTTTCATAGACCCATCTGAGGGCGGCAATCTGATCCAGGATACCGTAATTACCGGCGATACCTCTCTCGTTTTCCTCCATCAGCCAGGGGTGCACCAGAAAGCCCAACGGACCCACCCGGTAATTTATTGTAACCAGAATTACTCCTCTTTTGCAGTAAGCAGCTCCGTCGAATTCCTTTTCATGACCATATCCGCCCAGGAAGGCTCCGCCGTGAATCCAGAAGGCTACCGGTAGTTTTTCATCGGCTTCCCTGGCAGGAGTCCAGATATTCAGGTATAGGGAATCCTCACTGAGCGGTGTCTCATACTTCGCTTCATCAAAGAATTCTCTATCATAAAAGCCTGCCGTCCGGTCTGCCATCTGAGCACTTCTGTTCTGGAAGCAGTCCGCTGGATAAACCTCGGTCCAGTTATCCATCTCCCGGGGCGCCTTCCACCGCAGTTCACCCACCGGTGGCTTTGCATAGGGAATTCCTTTGAATACGGTATACCCCTCCATCTGTACTCCTGCTACCGGACCCTTTTTTGTTTCAATCACCATCAAGCATACCTCTTTTCTTAATCAGATCAGATTCTGGCAATGAATGATTTTCTCATTTTTCTCTCATCATTTGCCCTTCTACCGGCAGCTCTGCTGCTGTTTCAGCAAGAGCCTGCACACCTCTGAAGAGAACCTTGGGTATATTTTATATTCCGTCCACAGTTTTTGTTTCGTTAAAGTGGCGGACTTCCACATTAATTTCTAGTTTCTATAAATTTTGCAGCAGCCAGGCTGCATCCTCACTAAGACAGGTAAGACGGTCCTTCTCAGGATCATAATTCGCTTCGCGTTCAACAAAGAAGTGCATCTCATTACTTTGCGCTTCTGCTGCTGCTTTCACTGCCTTCCAGTCAACAATGCCCTGTCCGGTGGCGCAATTCAGCTTCTGGTTTTCCTCAAAGAATTTTAAGATCTCCGGAGGGAAGATCGGTTTTCCATCCGGTCCGATTTCAAAGTGGAAGGGCTTCTTCTCTTCATACATTGATACAGCTTTCTTCGGTCCGCTTACTGCATTGTTCTCCTTTACATGGATTGCCATAATACGTCCGGCATGCTTATTGATATACTCCACCGGGTCCTGTCCCGCATTGGAGCACCAGCCGCAATCCAGCTCAAAGCCCACATACTCCGGGTCGGTGTTCTCAATTACATAATCCAGCAGGTATTTACCCTCATCCATATTGAACTCCTGAGTATGATTGTGGTAACCGATTTTTATGCCATGCTCTTTTGCAAGCTTTCCATATTTGTCCAGCAGCCGGGCAAGCTCCAGAGCTTCCTCCTTGCTCGCAAAATCGAACATCGGACACACAATCATCTTGCAGCCGATAGCAGCTGCGTAAGGAATATCCTTCTCCATATTCTCCATACTGACATGGGAGGATACCGCTGTCAAGCCTGCTTCCTCCAGCGCAGTCTTCATCTCTTCCACAGACATACCGCCATAATTTGAACCAGCGAATTCTACTTCCTTATATCCCATTGCTGCCAGCTTCTGAAAAGATACCGGCATCGGCTCCTGGTTATCAAATCCCAGGGAATATAACTGAATACCTAACTTCTCCATATTGCTACCTCCTGATTAATTATAGATACCGTTTCTCACCCGTATACCAGTACGATACAAATATAAGTATATACCATTATAGAATTTTTTTCTATTCATATTCTTACATAAATATATCGGTTTCTTGTCCTGTTTCATGCTCCCATTTATTGTGTCCGCATACCTGCGAGTTCCGTATTTACCTTTTTATCTATATTCTTACCAATATGATAAGTAGCCCTTGAACAATCCATCTTCCTATTATAAGTCTTATTCTTCTTTGGTTTCTCCTGTGACTTCTCTTTTCAGCCACCTATCTACTCTATTCCTTTTAAAGAGTCCATTTACTGCTATGGCAAAAATAACGCCGATCGCTGTGTCAATCATTCTGCCGAAGGCATAGGCAACGTGGTCTGCTGGGGTATTAAACAGGATAATACAAAGCACCACTCCGCCTGGCTGGACAGCACCCGGCCACTTAAACGCAACTGAAGACCAAACTAAAAGGATTACCCCGAAAAAGATTAAGACAGCTTTCAAATAAAAATTTCCATTGGGAAAAATCAAACGTTATACCCAAAATATTCCTATTCCCTAAAATCCACCGATAATTGTTCCGATAAGCCTGTTTCCACCATTCGTTTTTGAATCCTTAATACTGTTACCCATTCCAAATATAACGCCAATACAGGCAAAAGTGGGGTTTTCTTTAAAGGGAAGGTAAATAAGAGCAAGTATTGCCGTCGCCAAAGCCGTTTTTAAACCCCTTTGCCCAAGGCCCGGTATAACTGCATGAATCGGTTTATGCTCTAATATAGAGTGATAAAGAACACGACCATATTGGAAATATTATTGCACAAACAGAAATTTAAGGTATAGATTATTTTATATTTAGTGCAACAACATAGATGAACAAAACATATTCTTAAAATAAGAATTAGCAGAGGATTTTATTATATGAACAGTAAATTCATGGAGACTAGCATATAAGCAGGTCTGCCCATACCGGTCAGGTATTAGGGCGGGCTTGTTATTCGTTTCCAATTTATTTTAATGTAGCTATGCGTACAATCTTCTGGTCCATGACCCAGTTCTTCTCATAATAGGAGTTATTCTCGAAGCTGTCTCCGATCTCATTCATCTTCTTCCACATCTTCTGCTTCAGCTCCTCTTTAAGCATATTGTAATCCGCCTCTTCTGCCAGGTTCCTCATCTGATAAGGATCCGCCAGATTATCAAAGAGCAATTCCATACCACCCGACTTAAACACCCCATAGGTATACTGCTTTGGATATTACTAGTTGATATACATAACCTCTGGTTTATTTAACGACTTCGTAATGAAGTTCTACAAATTGATTAAAACGATTTATGTACTTTAAGGTCAGAGATGTTTGAAAATCATTGTTTTTGAATAGAGGAACGCCTTCTCCCACCAATCTTGGAGCAACGGTAATAATGACTTCATCTAGTAATTTCTCTTTGATGAAAGTACTGAGTAATTCTCCTCCTCCAACAAGCCATATATTCTTACCATTTTTACTTTTTAAATCAGTTAAAAACGAAATGATATTCTCTTGTATAAAAGTCCCATCATTAAATCCTCCCTGTTCCTTTTTATTTGTGCGATGCAAGGATTATATAAATCATTCTTCCCTACTATCCGGATTGTCAGAGACTCGCCAAGGTCCAGTTACTGTCCATATATCCGACCACTCGATAAGCGACTGGCTTAAATCCGCATTTGGGCTAGAAGGTGGAAGAGGCAATCTCATAGATTTAGAACCCCAGCTCCTCCCCATCCTGTTCCGCAAGTCAGGTAGCTTCCTCCACGGTACTTTCGTACCCGGCTTTTATATCTGCCACAACTTCGGGCAGCATGGGCTCAAACACGGGTGACGCATTCTGATAGGACTGAATAATACCGGACAGCCGGCCCATTTTTTCACGATCGGCTTTTGCTGGCATGCTTTAATACATTTCAATTTTTCTAATTATTTTACCGCGAAACAGGCTAAAAGGATAGAGTTTCCTGACCAGCAACAATAAATTGATAACAAAAACAAGCCTGCCCCATACCGTTAAGGTATCAGGGCAAGCCTATTTATGATCATCCTTTATTTCTTTTTATTTCTATTTATTTTAATGTAGCCGTGCGTATAATCTTCCGGTCCTTTACCCAGTTCTTCTCATAATAGGAGTTATTCTCGAAGCTGTCTCCGATCTCATCCATCTTCTTCCGCATCTTCTGCTTCAACTCCTCCTTAAGTGTACCGTAATCTGGCTCTTCTGCAAGGTTCCTCATCTGATAAGGATCCGCCAAGTTATCAAAGAGCAATTCCAACCCATCCGACTTAAACACTCCATAGGTATACTGCTTTGTCCGGTAAGCCCGCCATTCGTTTCCGTCTCCGAAGATCGCCGTCGGCCCGGTGCACATCATCAGGGCTCCTTCCTCAGTATCTTCTGTTCCCGCAAGGCAGGCGCTGTAATCGCTTCCTTCCACCTCTTCCGGCACCGGAAGCTCCATCATTGACAGCAGCGTCGGCATGACATCCACAGTATTGAATACAAAGTCACGCTTTGCTCCCTTTAGATGTCCTTCCCATTTAACCAGGAACGGAACCCGTACCGCTTCTTCATAGAAGATATTCTTCGCGCGCCTTCCATGGGCTCCGAACAGCTCACCGTGATCCGAAGTAAATACGATGATGGAGTTCTCATCCAGTCCCAATGCCTTAATCTCCTCCATCAGGCGTCCGATATTGTCATCCAGGTTCGCTGTCATGGCATAATACACCCGCATCCATTCCGTCAGCTCGCTGCGCTCTTCCTCGGACAGCCGGGCCCAGGCATCCGCATGGGGATCATTCTCCGGCAGATAATTTTCCGGAAGCTTGAATTCCTTGTCCTTGAACATCTCCAGGTATTTTGCAGGAACATTTTCCGGCACCCAGGGATCATGGGGTGTTCCCAGGGACAGGAACAGGGCAAAGGGTTTTTCTCCCGCCGACATCCTTCTGAGCTGTTCAATCGCGATATCGGTCTGCTCCTCCGGCTCATATTTGCTGCAATAGATCTTCTCAGGGGAATCCAGATGGTAATAAGCCGCTTCACCATAGTATTCATGATGGAAGTTATATGCATTGAAGTAATCATTAAAGCCCAAGCGATCGGGTCCCTTGGGAACAAAGGAATTCTTCGGGTCAAAATGATTGCCTAGCTCATCTGCATACATATGCCATTTGCCGATGTATGCCGTCTCATAGCCATGATCATTCAGCACATGGGCAAAAGTCCTGTGATTGGGATTCATTCTGATCTCATTGATTACCATGCCTGTGCTGGTGGTATATTTTCCGGTAAATAAGGATGCACGGTAGGGTGCACAAACCGGATGGCCTGATACTGAATGGCACAAATCAACACTCTCCGAACAAAGGGCGTCGATATTGGGAGTGATGGCATTCTTATCCCCCGAATAACCAAGACTCTGGTAACGGAGCTGATCTGCAAATATATAAATCAAATTTGTTTTCATGTGAAACCTCCTCTTTCATGTTATCCTGCATCAGCCGCTTTAACGGCATACCTTTTCTTTTCAACCTGCCCTGTCGTGTCAACTTTCGATGAGGCCTCTTATGAATTTAATTTATCTTTCATTATATCCATATGTTTTACGATATACAATATCGGACACGCTTATTTATGACAATCCTTTCGATTATCTCCACTATTTGAGTGTGCTTATCCTTTGACTGCTCCAACCATAATTCCCTTTGTAAAGTATTTCTGTACAAAAGGATAGAAGATCAGTACCGGAACGCTGGCTACGATAATCACGGCATACTTCATCGTTTCACCGCGCATTACCTTCTCATACATACCGGTCATGTCACCGCCTACAGCCTCCAGGCTGTTCTGCAGCATAATATCCCTCAATATGATCTGCAGCGGATACAACTTCTGATCTCTCAGATAGATGATCGCGTTAAAAAATGCATTCCAGTGTCCTACCGCATAGAACAGAGTAATTACTGCCAGGATGGGGCGGGACAGGGGGAGAACCACCTTCAGAAGGCTCTGAAAGGGTCCGCAGCCATCGATTGCCGCCGCCTCGTGAAGCTCCTCCGGAATACTTGACTGAAAATAATTCTTCATCACCTGCATATTATAGGTAGAGATTGCATTGGGGATTACCATCGCCCAGATGCTATCCGTAAGCTTTAATCCGCGAACCACCATGTATACGGGAATCATTCCACCACTGAAAAGCATGGTGAAGGTAATGACGAAGGTCAGCAGCTTGCGGTAAGGCATATCCTTTCTTGAAAGGGGAAAGGCCGCCAGTGTGGTTAAAATCAGGTTAATTACAGTTCCAAGCGTGGTATAGAATATGGTATTGCGATAGCCGATCCAGATTTTAGGCTCATATAAAATCATCTTATAGGATTCTATATTCAGACCCACCGGCCAAAAGCTCAATTTTCCTCCGAGCACTGACTTAGGGTTACTTAAGGATGCAATTATTACGAAATAAAGGGGATATGCCACAATCACAAATATCAGAATGCTTAAAATAATCAGAACAATATCAAATAATTGTTCCCCTCTGCTCTTTTTCATTCTCAAACGATATCCCTCCTTACCATAAGCTGTTGTCAAACAGCTTCTTACAAACCTTGTTTGCCAGGACAATCAGTACCAGGTTGATCACCGAGTTCATTAATCCAACTGCAGTTGCATAGCTTAACTCACCCCGCAGTATACCGTTTTTGTATACCAGGGTGGATATAATCTCACTTTTTCCGATGTTCAGGTCATTCTGCAGAAGCAGCGCCTTTTCAAAACCAACACTCATCAATTGGCCAATACGCAGCACCAGCAAAGTAATGATAGTCGGCGTAATACCGGGCAGAGAGATATGCCATATTCTGCGGAACCGGGAGGCACCATCAATCGTTGCTGCTTCATAGAGGGAGGGATCGATGCCCCCGAGGGCAGCAATATAGATAATGGAGTTCCATCCTCCCTCCTGCCATACCTCCGATAGTACATAGACCGGCTTGAAATATGCATTGGATTCCAGGAATCCGATGGGAGCTATCCCAAACAGGGACAGAAAGCTGTTCACCACCCCATACTGAGGTGATAAGAACAAATAAAGCATTCCGCACAATACAACAATTGATATAAAATGCGGAACATATGTAATGTTTTGTATTACCTTCTTGAACTTGTTTCCAGGCAGTTCATTGATAATCAGTGCCAGAATAATCGGTGCCGGAAAGCTGATCAGAAGGGAATACAGGCTGATGGAAAAGGTATTCCAAATCACATCCCAGCAGTAGTACGAAGAAAAGAACTGCTTAAAATATCTTAGGCCGACAAAAGGACTTCCCAGATAGCCAAGCTTTGGATTATAGCTGCGAAATGCCAATTGGATACCGTACATGGGTATATAGCAGAAAACAATATACCAGACCAGCGGCAAAGCTATCATTGCCAGCAGCTGCCATTTGCTTTTGATACCCTTACGGGATTTCCTTCCGTTTGCGGCATTTACTACGGTTGATTTATACGCCACCTGCATCATCTCTTTCTATTTATAATTTTTAGGGGTTTATGATCTAATGGGACCGCTGCATCCTGATCCTGCAACGGCCCCACGGTAAAGCCAGACAAGCAGATATTCGCAATCCGCTTCGCTGCTTGCTCATAACCTCATTGCTGCTTCGCAGCATTAGTTATATTCTACTGTAATGCATCATAGGATGCCTGATAAATGGACTGCCATTCTTCGATACCGATTTTTTGCAATGTCTCTACATAAGTACCCCAGTTATCGAAGGACTCATCGCCGCGCACAAACTTTGCGGTTGCTTCCTTAAAGTATGTGTTAATATCATTTTGAAGTACGGACAGGCGATCATTTACTTCCTGCGTGAATAAAGGCTCTGAATAAATGTTCTCCGGTAAGTACGGATCCAGGGCTATCTGGGCTGCCTTGGTTGTTTCGGAGGCAACAGCAATAGAGTTATCATCGTTCAGCCACTGAGGTGCGCCGCCACCGGGCCAGATGGTAAACTTACCGATCTCTGTACCGGAGCCGTTGGGGCTGTTCAAGATACCGTCATTATACTGAGGCTTTCCCTGTTCATCATAGCTCATGGTCTTGCCTTCCACACCAAAACGAAGGAACACGGAGCCTTCTTCACCGAAGAAGTAGTCCACCCATCTCATTGCTGCTTCTTTGTTTTCACAATCTGCGCTGATAGCAAATACGCCGTTACCTCTTGCGATAGGAGCAGAATTCACATATTGCTTATCACTCTTTCCTCCAAAAGGTGCGATTCCTTCAAAGATGGTTGAATCAAAGGTATCATCTGCCTGATTGAAGAAAAAGCCCATTAACTGTCCGGACATCTTCGCTGCATACTTTGCATAATCCTGTGTAAAGATCTCAGAATCAATCAAGCCTTCGCTATACATCTTATTCAGCCACATCAGCATATCCTTAAAATTATCATCCGTAATCCAGGTCTGTACTTTTCCGTCAACGATATGCATATTCTGTCCAAACTGTCTCTGGAAGCCCCAGACACCGCACAGGTTATTGATGAGGCCCGGCAGGTCCGCAACACCCATAGGTACTTCGTCGTTTTGACCATTTCCGTTAAAATCAACACCCTTAAATGCTCTTAAAACCTCTTCTAGTTCAGCTACAGTGTTAGGTACTTCTTTACCTACCTGCTCCAGCCATGCCTCATTAATCCAGAATTTATCATCCCTTGCCGCATTTAATGTAACAATATCGGAGAGAGCATAGATATGTCCGTCCGGTGCCGTAATACGTGCGCGGATTGCCGGATTCTCATCCATTAATCTCTGATAGTTCGGTGCATATTCCTTAATCAGGTCCTCCAAGGGAGCCAATACTCCCATCCCGCCGTATTTAACAATCTCAGGATTGCTAAGGAATGCACGAACAAAGATATCCGGATATTCATTGCTGGCAAACATAAGGCTCTTCTTTTCATCGTAGCCCTGAGAAGGCACAATGTCAAAATCCAGATTGATATTGGTCATTTTCTGATATTCTACCAATACGTCCATGGTCGGCCACTCTGCCTGAACCGGACCCTGCTGGCCAAACACCTTTAAGGTGATGGGCTCCTTTACAATCGGAAAACCTTCTGCATTCAGATTGGATTCCTCCGCGGTCTCACCACCGGGAGCAGGCGTATCCTGACCGGCAGTATCGCCCTTCTTTGGCTCCTCCTTGGGAACCGTCTCACTTTTGCAAGCGGCAAGTGAGAATACCATTGCCAAACATAATAAGATACACAAAAATCTCTTTAACTTCATATTCCTTCCTCCCATACTTTTTATTCTCTTATTCTATCAAAGAGAATGTCCAATTTAACTACAAAAATATGATATGATAGTTCAATATTTTTGCATTCCCTTGTCTGAATCCGTCCGATACGGTATTATAATTAATAATAGTTATATATCATATCAGACCCCTCCATCCCATACAGAAATCCTTTCCAGAAGAGAAATAATAGAAAAGATATTATAACATAAAGATATCGTATCCTTTAAGAAAGCGGTGCATCAATGAAAAAACTAACCCTCCTGACCCGAAACAATTCCAGTATCAAGGCCAGATTTATGGCCGCCTTTTTCCTGATGCTCATCCTGCCCTGCTCCCTGCTTACCAATGTCTTCGTATACCGCTTCCAGTCCATACTC
>JAEZFH010000356.1 GCA_023437885.1 Bacillota bacterium
ATATTAAACCGGAGCATCCAATGGAAAAGGTGCTCTATGCAGTGGACGAACTGACGGGGCTGATCGGAGCCGCGGCAATTATGAGACCCTCCCGCAGTACAATGGATATGGAGCTTAGTTCGGTTAAGAAGAAATATAAAACCCCAAAATTTGCTGCAGGCTGCTCCAGAGAGGTCATCGAAAGCGGTGCCCGGATGCTTGGATGGGAGCTGGATGATTTATTGCAGCGTACGATTCATGCCTTAAGAGCAGTAGAAGAAAGTACCGGGTTGGTATGATCACCGAACCTCAGTAGCAAAATCAGATTTTCAGATTTATACAGAACGAAGATACCGCTCGTTACAGAGCGGAATGGAGAACAATATGATTGGTTTAGGTACACTTGCCAATATGGCGGCAATTCTGGTTGGCTCCGGTATTGGTTTATTGCTTCAGGGCGGTCTAAAGCAGCGATTTCAGACTACGATTATGAATGCTCTCGGTCTGGCAGTGATGTTTATCGGAATCAGCGGTGCTTTACAGGGCTTGTTTGTTGTCACGGAAAAGGGCCTGGATACTGCGAATATAATGCTGATGATTGTGTCTCTGGCGGTCGGAGCCTTTCTTGGAGAACTCATTGATATTGAAGCACGTCTTGATCGTATGGGGGAATGGATCAAAGCCGCACTGAAGGTAAGAGGAGAGAAGGGGCAGAATTTTGTAGAGGGCTTTGTGAGCAGTACGCTCCTATTTTGTATCGGAGCGATGGCAATCATAGGTTCACTCCAGGACGGCTTATCGGGAGATGCCTCCATGCTGTATGCCAAAGCCCTCATTGACGGAACCGTTGCCGTTTTCTTTGCCGGGACCCTGGGAATCGGAGTCTTTTTTTCGATCCTTCCGCTGGGTATCTATCAGGGCACTATCACATTGTCGGCGAAGTACATCGAACCCTATCTGAGTGAGCAGATGATAGCGAATCTTTCTCTGATTGGGTCAGTACTAATCTTTGGAATCGGCATTAATATGATATTCGGGAAGAAAATCAAATGCGGCAATCTGCTTCCGGCTGTTCTGGTGCCAATTGTTTATGAATTGGTGGTCAAGTTATTTTGAGAAATAGTATGAAAGAGGTGTCTATCATGTTTAGAGAAATGCGTCGCCATAAGCAGGTTTTATCCTTAGAGAAAAACATTCAGGTTCTGATTCATGGAATCTCGGGTGTACTGGCGGTATCCGGGGACGAGGATTATCCCTATGCTGTCCCGCTTAGCTATGTTTATCATGACAATAAGATTTTCTTTCATTGCGCTAAAACGGGCCATAAACTGGATGCCATTGCCAGAAACGAAAAGGTCTCCTTTTGTGTCATTGATAAGGACCAGGTAGTGCCGGAGGAATATACCAGTTATTTTCGCAGTGTGATTGTTTTTGGAAAAGCCCGTATTCTGGATGATGCAGCAGAAAAAAGAAGCGCTCTTGAAATTTTAGCTGCAAGATATTCACCGGACCATGAACAAGGCCGTTTGAAGGAAATTGAAAAGGGGCTTGGAAATATGTGCATGATAGAACTTACGATTGAACATATCAGCGGTAAAGAGGCAATTGAATTGGTTAGAGCCAGGGGGCCCAAAAACTAGTTTGATCCTTCTTCCGTTTTTGTAAAGAAATTCAACTGTTATGACGAAGCGGCTGTTGATAGACGCTAACGATGCAGACCTTCCTTTCAGACGCCTGCCATAGGAAAGAATAAAGATTAAACTGCTTGTAGATATTGCTAATAAGATGTCTAAAAAAACAAGGCATAGTTCAAAACGAACAATGCTTTGTTTTTTTTACTGTCTTGCCTTTTTATGATCTTTGGATTCTACATCTTGACAATAACAATAATAGGAAATATACTATATATACCAAATAGTTTTTATAGTATATATAGGATCGCAATGAAGAAAATAAATTCTATTAATTATGGTCATAAGATAATTATCGGAGTCGTAATTTGTATGTTTGTTGTGCCAGCAATCTGCTATTTATTATGGTTAATAACGAAACAAGTGCAGTTTCAACTATTTTCAAAAGTTTCATTGGTATTAGGTTTTATGATTCTTCTATTTCTTTTTGTTATGCTTAAGATTGAGTTTTCCCAAGATAAAAAAATTAATGAATACTTTAAAGCGAATAAGAAAATCCGGCTGCCATTGAAAAATGGTTTCTTCGAATGTCAGGCCTGCGGAAATAATCAGGTAAAACCGGAACAGAAAAGTTGTATTGTATGCGGGACAAATTTTAGAAATTGGAGTGAAGATGATGGAAACAAAAAACAGTAGTAACTTGCTGCCGATATCCGAAACCTTGTTTATCCCTCTAGCTGCACGAGCAGCCGAAACGGCTAGGGATAATCCGATTATTTCGGATAAAAAGTCCGCGGAAATCATTAAAACAATGAATTTGGAAAATAAAATAACCGATGGCGGCCCAATATCAACACAAGGTATTTTAGCTCGTACAAAGGTAATTGATGATGAAGCAGGCCGTATTTTATCCCGGAATCCAAACGCTCTCGTTCTCAATCTTGGAGCAGGTTTAGACACGCGAATAATGAGAATGGATAACGGTCTTTTAACATGGTATGATCTGGATTTGCCGGAGGTGATCCGGTTTCGGAGCCAGTTCTTTTATGAAAACGAACGTATTCGGTTTATTTCCAAGTCAGTCTTGGATGTGACGTGGATGGATGAAATACATATTTCTGAAGACAGTGCAGTCATTATTATCGCCGAGGGCCTCCTTATGTACTTTACTGAGGAAGAGGTATCCAAAATACTCGACAATTTATCTAAGCGGTTCCCGGGAGCCCATATGTTTTTAGATGTTGTACATAGTTATTTTATCAACAAAAAAATAAGCAGCACTTTTTTATGGGGAATTGACCATGCAAGAGATATCGAGAAGCTGCATTCGAATGTTAAACTGCTTCAGGCATGGAGTACCGGAGATCTTTTAAAAGAGCGTCAACCACTGATTTTAAGGCTGTTAAATTTTGTGCCTGCTACAAAAAACAGAAGTCAGATTCTGCACATTCAATTCAAGTGATTGATAGTATAAATAAATGGAGGTGGTGATTTTGCCGCGTTTTAGCGAGAATGAGAAAGAGCGGATCCATGACAAGCTGCTTATAGAGGGCGAAAGACTTTTTAGGACCTATGGAATAAAGAAAGTCACAATTGATGATTTGGTAGAAGCCGTGGGTATTGCCAAGGCATCTTTCTATACGTTTTATGAAAGTAAGGAATATTTGTATTTGGATATAGTCCAAAGCATACAGCAAAAAATCTTTACAGAGCTGAACATTCTTTTGGATTCCAATTCCAATTCGCCAAGTAAAGAACGTGTTCTTCAGGTATTTGAAGCCATGATCAAAAGGATGCAGCAATACCCCATTTTAACTCACATGGATACAGCAGCGATAGAGTTGATTGCCCGTAAAGTTTCAAAAGAACGATTGTCCGAGTTCCAGGAACAGAATTTTGATGCAGCTCAATCATTGTATAATCACGGTGTACGTTTTTCCTGTGACATTAGGACCGTATCCCATGCCTTTCAGGCGGTTCACCATAGTTGGATGTATCTGCGAGCCAAAGGGGAGGATATGCAAGCCTCCGTCACCGATATTCTTCTGCATGGTGTTATCAACCAGATCGTTATTGAGTAAGTTGAATTAGTCATGTCCAAATCCATATCAGATATTTACTTAAAAATATTTCAAATTCTCCAATTCGTAAATCCAATTAATAAACTATCCAATTCATAAATTCTCCTTGACATAAAGTTAACTCTAGGCTGTAAAATTGTCTTATGCAGGGGATGGAATCCGATATTTGATCTTTATGAAATCGAATTAGGAATAAGGTCTCCTCCCTTCCTATGGGGGACCTGTACTTATCGTTAAAGGAGGATAGACAGAGAAAATCCCACTGATAATGAAAAGTCCGGACACTTATGGCTTATTGGTATAGCAGTAACAGCATGTCCAAGGAGTACATTAGGAGATAGAACGGATCTGTTTTTAAGAAAAAAGAGAAGTATGAGAATGATTGCCTGAGAGGAGATACTTATGAACAATGTTTATTTTATTAAAAACACGGAAAAAGATTATGATCAACTGAGCAAGGATGCTTTGAAATTATTAAAGAAAATAGTTTCAGAGACAGAGCATCAGTTTGAGCCGGAGGTACCAATCAAGGTGCATTTTGGAGAGAAGGGCAATAAAACCTTTATTCCTGCAGAATGCTATGACAGTATCATTAACTATCTTAAGGAAGAAGGGGTAGAACCTTCTTATATCGAAACCAATGTATTATACAGAGGCTCAAGAACAACTAGAGAGGATCATATTCAAACTGCAAAATCCCATGGATTTACACAGATTCCAATTATAATCGCTGACGGTGAGATTGGAACAGAATACGATGAAGTCGAAATAAATAAAGAGTTTTTCAATAAATGTAAAATTGGGAAAGGATTTAAGAAGTACAAACAGTTCATTGTGACAAGTCATTTCAAAGGACATGTGGCAGCAGGGTTTGGAGGTGCGCTAAAGCAGCTTGCCATGGGGTTTGCAGCCCGCAGCGGAAAGATGGAGCAGCATACCGATATCTCTCCGATCATTGACGCAGCAAAATGTATTTCCTGCGGAGTTTGTGAGGATAAATGCGATTTTAACGCCATCCGTATAACAGATTATGCAGAAATAGATGATAGTAAATGTGTTGGTTGTGCAGGATGCATTGCAGTTTGCCCCCAGGATGCAATCAGTAACTCATGGCAAGGCTCTCATTTCCTGGAAAAACTCTCGGAATACGCATATGGAGCAACCAGAGACAAGGATAATATATATATTACATTTGTTCATAACATTACCAGTGAATGTGACTGTGCCGGCATGGCAATGGAGCCGATTATGGGCAATGTGGGTATCCTTGCCGGAAAAGACCCTGTTGCATTAGATACGGCATGTCTGGATTTGGTGCAGAAAAGCGCAAATAAAAAACTTTTTGAGCCTGGCAGGATAACTCTCCAGCATGCAGAAAAAATCGGATTAGGTACAATGCAATACCAACTTATTGAAATTAAATAGAGATACAAGTATTGTCCTTTATGATGCGACCTTCCTTTGGGAAGGTCTTTTTTTGTATATTTATGCGTCTAAAATTTATACCACAAAATGTAAATATATGGAATATTGATTGACAAGCTTTGAACCTTCTTTATAATTAATGTTAAAATATGTAAAATAAGAGGGCGAAAAGAAATGAAAAAGGAAATAACGAAACATATACTTTTAAGACTGGGTAGAATTGCAAAGGCTGTCCTTATTGCTGCAGTGATAGGATATATAATGCTGCAATTACTTGAAGGCAACCCAATATCCGGGATTGACCGCCAGGGGCTTGACCTGAAGGCGGCTGCTATGATTTCCCTTGGTTTTGCGGCAAGCTTACGCACAATGCTGAGCAGTAGGTCTTCTTGGCCTGCCAGAAAAGAAGTATAAAAATTCTATTGACAATACAAGTATAATTGTATACAATAAAACAAATTTGAACCAAGAGAGATGGGAGAGTATAAATATGAATGAAAGAAAAGTCTTTATTAACCCTCATAATAACCTGCTTCAATTAGAGGAGCCGATTTATACCCTGGTAGAGGTTGACGAGCCCAATACCTTCCGCGGGCTGTTCCCATATGATGAGATACCGAAAATCGCCTTCAATGACCGGATTGTACCCCATAATTTACCGGAGGAGATTTTCATCACGGATACCACCTTCCGTGACGGACAGCAATCCAGAGCACCTTATACCACGGAACAGATCGTGACAATGTTTGATTATTTTCACAGACTGGGCGGACCGAAGGGGTTAATACGTCAGAGTGAGTTCTTTCTTTACAGCAAAAAGGACAGGGATGCCGTATATAAGTGTATGGAGAGAGGGTACGAATTCCCGGAGGTGACCTCTTGGATCAGAGCAAGTAAGAGTGATTTCCAATTGGTAAAGGATATCGGCATGAAGGAGACCGGCATTCTGGTTAGCTGCTCCGATTATCATATCTTTTATAAAATGAAAATGACGAGGAAGGAAGTCATGAACCATTACCTGAGTGTGGTAAGGGAGTGCCTGGAGACCGGCATAGCTGCAAGGTGCCATCTGGAGGATATTACCCGTTCGGATATTCACGGCTTTGTGATCCCCTTCTGCCGCGAGCTCATGAAGCTGAGCAAGGAATACAATATTCCGGTAAAAATCAGGGCCTGTGATACCATGGGCTATGGTGTGAACTTTGCCGGTGCGGTAATTCCAAGATCGGTGCAGGGAATTATCTACGGCATACTGACTCATGCCAATGTTCCCTCGAATTGGTTGGAATGGCATGGACATAATGAT
The DNA here is from genome assembly GCA_023437885.1 of Bacillota bacterium. Taxonomy (GTDB): domain Bacteria; phylum Bacillota; class Clostridia; order Lachnospirales; family Lachnospiraceae; genus Mobilitalea. Next base: position 6,423 of record JAEZFH010000356.1, read on the forward strand.
TTTTATAAAGCAGTTTCGAACTCGACGACTGCCTGGCTGTACGGTGCCGGCGGCGTAAACTGTTCCTTATTTGGTATCGGTGAGAGAACCGGCAATACTCCTTTGGAAGCAATGGTATTCGAGTATGCACAGTTAAAGGGAACCCTGGACGGAATGGACACCACAGTGATTACCGAGCTGGCC
>JAEZFH010000360.1 GCA_023437885.1 Bacillota bacterium
GTCCAGAAGCCAGGCCAGAGGTAAAAAGCCATCCAACCAATAGGGAACTCTTTCCCAACCCTCCCGGTCTCCGCCTACCCATTTACTGTACTTAATATCCGGCCAAAAAAGATCCAGGTTGCCTGAAAGTCCTCCAGCTTGAATTTCAAGCTGTTTTAACAGCCATCCCTGCGGCCTTATCTCCTTAATTGAAAAAGGAATCATTGCCGGTTTGCTTAAATGCTTCATACGTTCTCCCTTCTGTCGTCCAGTGGTTTTAAGTAACTCTTACAATCAAATCCTGAACCGTATTCTTCTTTTCATCTCCCAGTTTATCAAGTATAATACAAGAATAATATTGCAAAAAACGAACAATTGGAAGCAAGGAGTGAACAAAAAAGCATATGAGCAAAAGCACTCATTTCAACTATATCAAATTAGCCAAAAATCCATGGCCTGAGTACCTGTGTGCCAGCTACCGAACCTTCCGTGACAGGGAGAGGCATATCACCAGAATACCTAATCACTATGTCTTAATCTTTATGCTGGAGCGAACGCTCTTCTTTTCGGAAAACGGCGATGAAATCCATTTAAACGATGGGGAATGGTATATACAAATGCCCGGCCTTCTGCAGCAGGGCAATCAGGGGAGCCCGGCTCCGTCCTATTTCTACATTCACTTTCATGCCGCCGGGGAGGAGATTCCCGGAATAAATTATGATCCCAGCCTTGATCTGGAGGATACTTCTTCCGTCCTTTTAATAAAAAGAGGTTTCTATGATAAAATTCTCCTAAAGCCGTTATTTGAACAATTGGATTATTTAGATAAAAACAAGCCCTATGATATCTTAGGCAGGCAAGCCCTCTTTTTGTCCGTCCTGAAACATATCACTTCCTTCCATCGCAAGGAGGAACGGAGCAGCCTGGGTTGGGAAATTATACGTTTTATTTCAGAGAATTATAACCGGAATCTAACGAATGACTTGCTTTCGGAGCATTTTCATTTTTCTTCGGAATACATTATCCGGGCGGTCAGAAAGGACAGCGGCCTTACCCCGGGCCAATACCTGACCCAATACCGGGTCACAAGGGCAAAGGAGCTCTTAGCCAACACAAACCATACTCTCTCCTATATTGCCTTGGAGATTGGCTATCATGACACCACTGTTTTTTATAAAGCATTTAAAAAGCAAACGGGAATCTCTCCGGGAGAGTGGAGAAAAAGAAGCAGAGGAATATAAAAAGCTGGACGGAGGACCCGGCTGTCATCGCCGGTCCTCCGTCCAGCTATCTGCTGAAACAATTCCATCCTTCAGATATTGTATGATGATATCATAATTCTCAGGACGGTGGGGAAAGACACAGCCGGTGCATATCTTCAGCCTTTTTCCGTCCCGCTCCTTATAAACCGGTTTTCCCGGACATTCCCTCCAGGTATAGAAGGGACAGTAGCAAAAGAGACAATTTATCTCCTCTATCCCTTTATGGCAGGGATAAAACCGGCAATCCTTATTCTTAAAGAAACGGTATGAGTTCTCCATCTACGGATCAGTCCTTTCCTGCCTTTTCTATTACAATTACTATGGTCAGATAACCGCTGGCGGTATCCAGATGCTTCAATCCGGTACTTATTCTTTCATTCATCATACCACAGTTTTCTACAGTATGGACTTCCAAATATTCCGATTTTTCATATTCCAGCAATGCCTTTTTTAATTCGGCCAGCTTTTTACCGGATTTCATATATATCTTGGTTCCCTTCTGCTCCAGCGTACCCGCGACCTCATAGGAACCGGGTATAATGTGAATTTCGTCCTTATTATCTCCCAGCGAAATCCCCAGTGCTGCCGCGGCCGCACAAAAGGACGGGATGCCGCTGATCATCTCTGCCCGGCCATAATTTTGCACCACCCTGTGATGAATATAGCTATAGGTGGAATACACCGACGGGTCCCCAATGGTAAGAAATGCCACTGCTTTATCTTTTTCCAGCAGCATTGCAATTCCTTCATAGATTTCATCATGCACTTTTTTCAGTACCGTCTTATCCTTTATCATAGGGAAGGGCATGCATATGATTTCCTTTTCCCCGATCTGTGGATATACCTCTTTGACAATCCGATACGCATAACATTCCTCCTTCGGCTCGGAAGGAAGAATAATAACATCGCTCTCACGGATGCACCTCAATGCTTTGAGGGTTAACAGCTCCGGGTCGCCGGGGCCTACTCCCACCCCGTATAAAATTCCGCTCATCAGCCGCCTCCTGCTTTCTATGATTTTTCTTAGTCTTGGCGAAGCCTTCTTACCTCATGGCCCTTTCAAAATTACTTTGTATGCATTGCTCCAACTGCATGCACCACTCTATCTGCATTCACTGCTCTACCTGCATGCTCTGCTCTACCTGCATGCTCCGCTCGACCTGCATTCACTGCTCTATCTACATGTACCGCTTTATCTGCATGTACCGCTTTATCTACATGTACCGCTTTATCTGCATGTATTGCTTATCTACATATATCGTTAATCCTGCAAATCGAAATAGAAATGCTTTCTACCGTCGGCACCTTCCACATTTCCGGCATTAATCTGAAACACTTCATTGATAATACCGCTTTCATGAACTTGCTGTGGAGTCCCTTGCATTACTATTCTTCCGTTATTCAGGACAACAATCCGATCCGACACTTGCATCGCATAATTCAGATCATGCAACACTGCAATCACTGTCTTGCCCTGCTCCTTCAACTGCCTCATCATCTCCAGAAGTTCCAGTTGGTACCGAATGTCCAGATAGGTCGCCGGTTCATCCAGCAAAAGTGTATTCGCATCTCCTGCCAAGGCCATGGCCAGATATACCTTCTGCCTCTGTCCGCCGGAAAGCTCCTCCACCTTCTTATCCTGGAGCGGCAATATCCCAACTCTCTCCATTGCCCTCCTGCAATGCTCAAAGTCCTCTTTTTTATAGTGCCTGGGATAAGAAAGGTACGGAAATCTGCCGTGCAGAACCATTCGACCCACAGTGATTGCTCCCGCCTGCCGGCTTTGGGACAGATAGGTAAGCTGTCTCGCATATTCCTTTCTCCCGATCTCCTTTCTGCTCTTTCCGTTCAAATACAGGCTGCCGCTCCGGATATCGCACAAATCCGCAATGGCTTTCAAAAGAGTGCTTTTCCCGCTTCCGTTGGGCCCGATAATGGTTGTAATCCTACCCTGTTCAAATTCTATGCTGATATCGCTGATTACCGGGACCTTGTTATATCCGGCTGTGATATTCTCCAGCTTAAGCATTCTGTCCCCTCCCTTTCCGGCAGAACAACAGCCATACAAAGAATGGAGCGCCAAGGAAGGATAGTATAATCCCCACCGGCAATTCATAGGGTGCAAACCAGGTTCTGGCGATATAATCGCAAGCAAGCAGGAACAAAGCTCCCAGCAAGGCGGAGGCCGGGATAAGATATTTGCATTCCTCCCCTACCAGAAGCCTGGCTATATGGGGAATCATCAGCCCAACAAATCCAATCAGCCCAGCAAAGCTCACCGCCGCGCCAGAGAGCACCGCGGCCAGTGCCAGAAACAGGAATCGGTAAAATGAAACCGGCAGTCCCAGTGTCTTCGCCGTATCCTCCCCCAGAGAAAGCACCTCCAATTCATTATGGAGCAGCAGAACAGCCGCTACTGCAAGGATTACCGCCACCCCCGCATACTGCAATACCGGTATCGAGATCCCGCTCAGGCCTCCGATCTTAAAGGCACTGCTGGAAATCAGAGAGGTTTCGCTGAAGGTATAGACCGCATCCGTAGCACCGCTCAGGAGACTGTTGATTGCAATTCCAGCCAGAATCAGCGTTATTTTAGAGGACCCGGTCCGTTTCCCGAGATAAAATACAAACAACACGGTAACCAGCGCCCCTGCAAAGGCAGCCGCCGGTAGAATCCGATGGGCGCCGGGCAGCAATATTCCGGTCAAAACCACGGCAAAGCCTGCACCGGAATTGACCCCGATCAAATTTGGTCCGGCAAGGGGATTATTAAATATGGTTTGTATCACCGCACCAGCCACGGCAAGCCCCATCCCGGCTATGACTGCACCAGCCACCCGCGGGAGCCTTACATAGAGAATAATCCTCCCTGCCGCCGTTAAGCTGTTCCCGGACAGCAGCTCCTTCATATCCCCCAGGGACAGCTTAACGGAGCCGTCCAGAATTCCCACAAATATCATAACCAGAAGCAGCAGGAATATGATTCCCATCCTTCTTCGCACCTTCATTGTCCGCTTACTCATCTCCATACAGGTAATCTGCCAGGATTCGGT
>JAEZFH010000373.1 GCA_023437885.1 Bacillota bacterium
GCTAAACTGCCTGCAGCAGTCCAAATTCTTAATCAAACGGACCTTCCCTTCCGTGGAAGGCTTGAGAGCATTGGAATAATTGAATTTCCACCGGCAAAGCAATTATTTCGATTTAATCTGAAAAATACTATAATATAATCTAAAGAACACTCCGATTTTACTTGACGAAAAATCAAATGTGTAATATATTACATATTATATGTAATATATTACTTGATTTGGAGGGAATCTATGAAAAAAGCAGCAAAAATTTTAGGCTGGGTTCTGGCAGCAATCCTGGTGATTCTTATCAATATGATGGTATTTATGGTCTCAACTGCCAATCGTGACAGGAAGAATCTATACTATTCCGGATTAGAAGCTTCAAAGGTGGCTGATGGAGTATACCGCGGCAGTGCAGAAACAAGTCTGGTTAAGGTGGAGGTTGAGGTTACAGTACAAAATCATACCATTATAAGAATAGACATTCTTAAGCATGAGAATGGGATGGGTAGCAAAGCAGAAGCCATAACAAAGGACATGGTAAGTCAAAATACATATGAGGTCGATACGATAAGCGGAGCTACTCTTTCCAGTGAAGTAATTAAAAGTGCGGTAAGTATCGCACTTGAAAAAGGAAAGGAGCAATAATTATGGACAGAAGTACCATGCTAACCGGGCTAAACGCCAAAACTACCCTCTTTGGCCTCTTTTTTGCATTTGATAATCAATTACAGGCTGCCGGCGATACCTTTTACGAAGGTATCACCAGCAAGCAATTTTTTCTTACGATCTGCCTGTCCCTATTTCATGATCAATATCCTACGATAAATGAACTGTCTGAGGTCATGGGAAGCTCTCATCAAAATGTGAAGCAAATCGCAAACAAGCTTGAGAAGAACGGATTTATTAAGCTTCTTCCGGATGAGCAGGATAAGAGAAAAGTTCGGATTGCTCCGACGGATAAATTAATGCAGCTCGAAATAAAGCATAGAGCACAAGGGCAGGAGTTTATGGAACGGCTGTATGACGGACTTTCCGAAGAGGAAATCGCAATCACCTTAAAAACAATGACTAGGATTGAGACCAATCTCATCTCAATACGGGAGGACCAATAATGAAAACAATTGTCGTATATCAAAGCAGTACCGGGTTTACAAAGAAATATGCCCAGTGGATCTCTGAAGAACTGTCCTGCGATCTTTCAGCCTATGCAGATGCATCAAAGAAAATCAACGATTATGATGTAATTATATACGGAGGAGGTATCATGGCGGGTAAGGTTGCGGGTTTTGGGAAATTGAAGAAGAATCCTCATATCTCCGGTAAGAAGCTTGTTCTATTCGCAACAGGAGGAACGGACAGGAATGCATCCGAGGTTATTAACAGTATCCGGGATAGTAATCTGTCATCGCAGGAACAACAAAGCATCCCCTTTTATTATTTTGAAAGCGGGATCAATTACGAAAATATGGGGTTCTTTTCGAAAACAATTTTGAAAATCATGTGCAAGTCACTTCAAAAAAAGACGAACCGGACGCCTGAAGAAACCGGCATGATGAACGCTCTTATGAAATCAAGTGATCACTCGGATAAAGCCTTGATCAAACCTCTGATAACATATGTAAAAGCCTTGTAATAATTTACTCCTCTTCTGCTGTCATATTACCGGGTGAATGCCTTAAGTCAATTTCACATCAGCTGGAAGCCGATGGTTTTCGGCTGTAATTGACTTTATGAACCGTACTACTCTCTCATTTCCGCAGAGAAATACGCAGTATAATCAGAATCTCAGGAATTTGATTTACGCAGGTGCTTGTGTATAACACATGAGCCTGCGTAATTTCTTTTTCTTGCCTATTTCTTCTGCTCTGCCCTGGCTCACTTCTTTGATACAACTCCGATACAACTCCATATTTTATCCGAGAATTTATTCTTGTCTTTGCGCTTTAATAAGATATAATAGCTTTAGAACCATTGTACAGTGAGAATAATTATCATAGGAGACCAACAATGTTACCCAGCCGAGAACAAGCATTAACTTTATTAGAAGAAGCATACATAAGAAATCCCGGTCTCTGGAGGGATCATTCCATCATTGCGGCAAAGTGCGCATACGCAATAGGAAAAGCGTGTGATGACATAAATGAAGATAAAGCCTACATTTTGGGGCTTTTGCATGATATCGGCCGCAGGGAAGGTGTAACCCATCTGGCTCATGTTATTGATGGGTACCGCTATTTAATGGGACTTGGATTTGATGAAGCGGCCAGGGTATGTATTACTCATTCCTTTCCAATCAAGGATGTAAACAATTACATAGGGACGAAGGATGTCTCCGCTGAGGATTTACAAGAAATCACTGATTTAATGAACGGATTTGAATATGACGATTATGATGCCCTGATCCAATTATGCGACAGCATCGCTCTTCCTCAGGGGTCAGCTCAAATTGTGGAAAGAATGAACGATGTAAAGCAAAGATATGGATATTTTCCGGAGAGCAAATGGAATAAGCATATCGAGATAAAGCATTATTTTGAAATTAAAACGGGGCTGATTATTGATAATCTGAATATAAAGTAACGCAGACTGAATTTAAGGAGAAATCACATGGACAAAAAGGAAAGCACTATAAAAGAATATTTCCTGGCCTGGTTAGACAACGATCCCTCCTGCCTGGAGGAGATATTTCATGACAATATTGTTTACAGCGAATGTTACGGTCCGGAATATCATGGTCTTCACCAGATACGGCAATGGTTTAACGAGTGGAACCAGCATGGCAGGGTATTGGCCTGGGATATTAAGCAATTTCTGCATCAGGGGCATACGGTTGCGGTTGAATGGTATTTTCGTTGTATTTATGATGGCGTAACCGACGGCTTTGACGGAGTTTCCATCATTGAATTCAATTCTGACGATAAGATAATTCTCTTAAAAGAATTCCAATCAAAATCAGAACATGAATATCCTTACGGGGAATAGAATCGTATACTCAAGGATAATACCACTTTCGACAAAAGAAATGAATGAGGTAGCGAATGAAAATTGCCGTATTAAGCGATATACACAGCAATCACTTGGCTCTGGAATCATGTATCAAGTATATTAATGAAAATAAGATAGAGAACCTTTTATTTTTAGGTGATTACGTCAGTGACTGTGCATATCCCCAACTAACTATGAATCTGCTATATGATTTAAGACTCCATAAGAATTGCTGGTTTATTAAAGGAAACCGCGAAGAATATCTCTTAATGCACCGGCAGAACAAGAATGACGGCTGGAAATCCCCCTCCTCTGCCAGCGGCAGCCTGTGCTATACCTACGAGAATCTTAGAGACCTGGACTTTCATTTCTTTGAAAGCCTGGACATTAAGGGCCATATGGCTTTCGAAGGATATCCTGAATTTGAATATTGCCACGGCTCCTTATCCGAGTCACGCGGTGATCTATCCTTTGGCAGCGAAGGCGCCAAAAATGCATTGAACACCATCGACACAAGTTTAATTGTCTGCGGTCATACCCATGAGCAGGGAACTTATCAATACGGTGGCAAGAAAATCGTAAATACCGGCTCTGTCGGAATCCCCTGGTCAAAGGAAGCAAAAGCTCAATTTGCCATATTGCACAGTGAAGGGTCCGACTGGGAAGAAGAATTTATCTGTTTGGATTATGACCGAACAGGGGCAGTTCAGGAGCTTTATGACAGCGGCTTAACCAAACAGGCAAATATATGGGCTAAATTGGTCGAAGAGACACTGCTTACAGGCATTGACCACGCCATGGATTGTCTTAGCCTTGCATATAAGATCAGCATAGAGAACTCCGGAAATGCTGATTGGAATAGTATGAAGGAAGAATACTGGGAAGAAGCCGCGAGGAGAATAGGAATCTTATGAAGAAGCTAATTCGACTGAACGATAATACCAAGCAGGATATATTAGACGTCTTTCAGATCGCAGATGATCTGCAGGAAGGAAAATACAAGAATTTTCTGAAGGGAAAGACCATTGGCCAATGAAAGAGCCCTCCTGAATCCATGTCCTCCTTTTTATCAGCAGGAGGAGGTTTCAGAGGAAGTAATGGAAAGTGGTTATTTTGTGGGATATTCCTTCAAAAAGCATTTACTGGAGGTCCAGCAAGCCATCCTGATCTATAATATGACTCACTGACTGTCCCAGCTCTGCTTAACGAAGGTAGGAACAGTTATAGGAGGAAACGAGGTGTATCATAATGCAGCAAATTGCACTATCCATCGCTCAGAGGGCGTGTCCCTCCATCGCATATCGAATTTACAGGGAAATCTTACAGGAAGACTGTTCCAGCTCAAATCTGCAGGAATTACAGGAAAAGCTTCTTCAGGAGGCGGAGATCCTCCGTATCTTTTCCCTGAAGAAGGAGGATGGCTGGCTTGGCGGTACATTTCATGGTATGGATGAACCGGAGTGCTGTATACGCTACCTGATGGAAAAGGGGATTGAACCAGGACATCACATTATCCAGGAAGCCTTGGAAGCGCTTCTTTGCCGGGGGGATAAATTTGATGCGGGCAGTATGGAGAGAGTAGGCAAACCTTTAGATGATAAGCATCTCGGCGGATCCAAATTAATAAGGGCTTGCGTATTTGCCTATACGGGCAGGGAACAGGATGAATTTATAACGGAACAAATCAGCGAAGCCTTGGAGGTCTTTCAATATGTAGGCCGGCTTGGGTCAGTCACAGAGATATATAAAGAATATAAGAATAAGCTGGTGTTCCGGGATGGTGTCATGTGGCCAAGTATCTACCACTTGCGTCTGCTGGCTTATACAAAAAGCTGGAGATGCCCGGAGAATCTGGCAATGCTGGCCGCCGCCTTCATAAAGCTTGTTGAATTCTCACCGATTCCGGAGATAAAATTATTACACCGGAGTCAGATCATCAGCCCTGCCTCCGTATTTATGAACCGTTTTAATGAGAACCTGGAAGCACTGAGTGCAAGGGAATGGATGATGTGGTTTCACAGAACAGAGCTGATTGCAAGGTTGGGCATTTCAGACCGGATTCCCTCCATCAACAGTCAGATAGAATATGTAAACCACCTTCTTGAGCTTAACGGTGGATTTTTTACAATGAATTTAAGACATTATTATTTCACCAAATGGACCCAGTATCTCGGCCTGGCTCTGGAGGATGACTGGCGGTCTGCCAATCGGATGATAAATGACTTAACCTTTCGATGCTTATTAATTAACTCATTCAGGAGAAACCAGCATGGAATTTATAAAAGCAATTGAAGCCTATCTTCCCGTGAACAGGCAGGAGGAACAGGATAAGAAAGTTATTCTGAACTACATAAGGAATTACGGAGCCCAGGTTTTACTCCGTGACAATGAAATCGCACATATTACAAGCTCCGGCTTTATTATGAACCATTCTCTGGATAAAGTCCTGCTGGTGCATCATAATATCCGAAATACCTGGTCCTGGACCGGCGGACATGCCGACGGGGAAGAGGACCTTCTCCATGTAGCTCTGAAGGAAGCAACCGAAGAGACAGGAGTTGAATCGATCCTTGCGTTATCCGAACAAATTGCCTCCCTTGATATCCTTCCTGTATTCGGTCATATCCGGAAATCGCACTATGTGAATGCCCATCTGCATTTGTCTGTTGCCTATCTTCTTATCGCAGATGAAAACTGTGAAGTACGAATTTGTTCCGATGAAAACAGCGGTGTGGAGTGGTTTCCTCTGGATCGTTTCACGGAGGAATTTTTTGACCGGAGGGATGTTTATTTATATAGCAAATTGATCTCCTTCGCACACAAGTTTCGCTGCCAGCATTAGGTTCTTCCTGATTAAATAATTCCGCAGCTGGTGCTCTGTGACAACTAAAGAAGCCCCATAATAAGAAAAAGAATGATAACAGATTATCATTCTTTTTCTATCCCCGCACACCTGTGCCATATTACAGCATTTGTGTTATGTAATTATCAAATTTATTGCAGGCCTCCGGATCACTGCTATTATCGCAGTAATATTTCCGATATTTTGCTCGGAGGCAAAGGCTTACACAGCAAATAACCTTGTCCACGCTCACAGAATATACTTCTTAAGTACTCAAGCTGTTCCTGTGTCTCAATGCCCTCTGCTACTACTCTGTAGTTTAGCTCATGGGCCAGTGACAAAATATTGTGTGTTATAACCGTTTCTTCATTCCCATAGGGAACTGACTGTATAAAGCTTTTATCAATTTTTATAATATCAACCGGCAGCTTCATCATATGAGTGAATGATGAGTAGCCTGTCCCAAAATCATCCAGTGCAATCTTGATCCCATACTCCCTTAACCTCTTTAAACGCTCGATGGCTAAATCGATCTGAGAAAGTATGATGGTTTCGGTAATCTCGAAGGTGACCTTCGACAAATCTGCTTTATGGGAGGATATGATCTCCTCTATTTTTTGAAAATTACTTTCACTTTCCAGCGTCTTACTGGATAAATTGATGGATAGCTCCAGATTGTTTAATCCATCTCGCTCCCATTGTTCCTTTTGATTCAGCGCCTGATTAACTATCCATCTCTCCAGACCGTAAATCTGCTTTGATTTTTCAGCCACCGGAATAAAGAGATCAGGAGAGATGTAGCCGCTGTCCGTACTGAACCATCGTACCAGCGCCTCTACTCCAATAATTTCATTCGTAAACAGATTATATTCCGGCTGAAAGAACAGCGTGAATTCTTCTTTCTCAATCGCCTGCTGAAGCTTGTTAATCATCTGAACCTGTTCAACAATGCCCTTCTGCAGTTCATCACTATATATATTAATTTCTTTCCCTGTCTTCTTAGCCATATAGCTGGCTGTTTCCGCCTTCTTCATCAAAGTGTCTATATCCCTGCCATGCTGGGGATACAATGCTACTCCGGCACTCATTGTTATATAAATAACATAGTCGGAGATGCGGATATTGCAGCTGTTATTGATCATATCATCAATCATTTCGTTTAATTGCAGCTCTGACTCTAAATCCGTACATAGAACCGCAAACTTGTCGCTGGTTACCCTCGTAACATAGCTTGGATTCTTAACCTTGGCAGCCAGATAATCTGCGATACATTTAATAATATTATCACAGATCTTATAGCCATAAGTCTCATTCAGATATTTGAAATTATTGATATCCAGATATACAAGAGCAAATTTATTCCATCCTGCAAGCTGGCTGCAAGAACTCCGCCTAATATAATCGGTTAAAATATTCTTGAGTAATTTATAATCAGGCAAACCGGTTAGCTCGTCATAATACATTGGTTTTAAATTTGCTTTTCCCATACTCTTATCTCTCTCGTTCTGATTCAGATATTAATAGTTGGTCAAATATATAATAAAAGATTTAGAGTAAGAAGACCATGTCGTATTTGGAAAATTTCAATCAAATTTTCCAAATACGACATGGTCTTTCCTATTTCGCAATTATATAATTACATTAATTTCAAAATTAAAAACATGTAACACATGTTTTTAATTCAAAAAACCCAAAAAAACCATATCAACCAATATTAGGAGGTCAATTATGAACAACAAAAAACGTATTTTTACTCTCTCTCTGTTACTTTTATTCGTGAGCTTAACTGTAATCTTTGCAAAGGCACAACAAAAAAATGACGATGGACAAACTCTTGCAAGCGACATGCCTGCCATCTTATCCGCTTCCAACGACGATGAACTGACTCTTGCAAGCGACATGCCCGCCATCTTATCTGCTTCCAATGACGATGGATTGACTCTTGCAAGCGATATGCCCGCTATCTTATCTGCTTCCAATGACGATGGATTAACTCTTGCCAGCGATATGCCTGCTATCTTATCTGCGTAAATATTACATAAAAATTACTGCATCATGATAATTACGCATGATATGCTCTCTTACAAACTGCTCAGCAAAAGTTAATCTCATCGCTGATGCAATAAAAACTGCTTGCCTCAAAAATTGTAGACTTTCGGTACGTTTATTACCAGGTAACACTCCCTTATCTATCAGTTGTTCCATATTCCAAGCAACTCCATATAGTAGATTTGGGAGTGCATTACCTAATTTATTGTTTTTACATATCACAATTCCTTCATTCGCAACTTCAATTGCTTTTTCATGCTCATTAATTAAGCCATACCATTTGGATAGATTATTTGCAATAGTGACTTGCAAGATTGATCTTTGCTGCTCTTCCATATAGCTTTGCTTCATAGCACTGTAAACTTCTTTAATGACCTCAATTGCTTTATTAATATCTCCATTTTCTGTATGAGCGATCGAAATATTTACAAGTAACATCGCCTCACTGAAGCTTAGTGGCCAATTTGCAAGAGATATTGTGCCATATTTAGTAATTGTCAGGCTTAAAGCTTTCTCAAAACCTGCCAAGTATTCTTTAGAACCGATGCGTTTTAAATTATAATTCACCAGGCTTTCTGCTCTAATCAGAAATTGCTTATCAAGTACGGAATTTCCTACTGTTTTCTTTATTTCCTCTAAGATACCCTCTGCTTGATGAAAGTCATACTGCTTAATATAATCCTCAAACAGCTTCATCTGTTCCAATACCTTTAAATCCGATACAGAAAGCATGGAATAAGCCCTAACCCTGATTCGACCCATACGCTCCATCAGTAGCTCGTAGACATCCCTGCTTGGATTTTGGCTGCCATTTTCAATCCGGGACAGTGTTTCTACGGAACAGATTTCTTCACTCAGCTGTTCCTGTGTTATTGACAAGGATTTTCTTGTCATTCGCACGATATCACCTAGTCGATATCTACCCATTGATACACCTCCTCTAAATAACTCCTGATCCTATCAGCCTCATCGCATTCATCACAGAACTTATATACATAATACGCCTGTAAGTAACATTTTGCACACTCCTGATTAGTGCTCACCCATATCCCCTGCTCCTTGAGCAGTGCTTCCAGTGCCCGTGCTTTGATAGTATACAAATCACCCAAAAAATCCATCATGCGGCTTCCCTTGCTCTTCTCTAAACCAAGCTCACACATCTTCCCAGCACGAAGCATGTCCCCTTCTGCCATATATAACTTACTGGCTATCACAGCTACTTTCGCATAAATACTGTTATTCTCCTCGGTTGCGGCCTGAAGCTCCAGATACTCTATCACCTGATCCAGAATAGCTTTGGCCTTGTCAATAATATCTGCTAAAATCATGTGCTGTATCATGTCAATAATAATATTAAGCTCACTGCTGCTTAAATAATAGTTCTTTATTTTATAGGTTTTAAAATCAGGTACTGTGCAGATAATCGCTTCCATGAGCAATTCAATGGTCCGTTCTACACATCCTCCTTCCGCGTCATTGAGCCCGGCTCTGCTGTTCATAATAAATTGCCGATGGGCCGTTCCCTTCGAACCGGCCATTTCCTCGTATTCTTTCAAAAGCTCATTTGCTTTACCGCAATTTTGTTCTGCGATCTGCTTTTTAATCTCTTCTCTGTTCAGATATAACATATAATCAAAATCCGTTAATATTAATTCAAATTGATTCGGCATTCTTCCCAGCCGCTCCAACAGGGTCTCCAACAGTAATGAATCTACGTCCCTCTCCCCAGCCTCAATGCGCGATAAAGTAGCCACAGAGCACAATCCTTTACATAGATTGCCTTGTGTGATCTGATATGATTCCCGAAAGTACTGTATCGCTGTTCCTATTTTATTATTCGTTACCATGATCCCTTTTTCCATGCCTTCTTCCCATTCATTCTTTATTCCTTACGCAACTCTATGATCCATCTGTTACTATATGTCGATTCTTATCTATAGAGTAGCACACCCAATTTTCTTGTTCAATGAATAATTAGTATATATAGGCACCTGAGGTGTCCCTGCTTATATACCTATAGTAAATGGCACCAAACTTGCTGCGCCTCCCTTTGGCTACGACGAGAACTCCGGAGGTCTGTGCAAATACAAATAAAACTCCAGTTACTTCTTAGAATTTGTTGAAATTTACCGCCATTAGTTATATTCTAACATTATATCATAGTTGCAGGCTTTTATGGCATTATTACATTGATGAGGCTAATTTTAGAGCAAAAGTACCTATAGCTTTATGAACCATGTCTTCATAATTCAAACGGATCGAATTGTAACTTCGTGTGGGCAGTATTCCAAATTTTCGAATGTGACCGCAGGTGGCCACAATTTGGAGGTACCTTTTACAGAATACACAATCCGGTAATGTGCTATTTGCATTTGCATTTTTTTATCAAAGGGAAGATTTATTTCATTTCATAGGATGTATAGAAAGGAAAACTTATGAATAATCAAGACATCTTAAGAATCGCTATGGAACAATCCGCAATTGACTTTAATTGTTCCACAGAGGATTTTATGACAGAGGGCTGCAAGGTAGTCTCCTCTGAATTAAAGGCAGGCAGAAAGTCCTGTTATAAAAAGCCCCTGCTCTGCAAGATAGCTTATTACGGTGAGGGTCTGGTAGTTAGTGCTGACCAGGGCATACAGGATTATATGGAAGCATTTATCCACAGACATCCTGGCTACCGGTGCTTTGATACACCGCAGCTTATAGTAATGAACAGGGAGTTCGAGAAATACGGCAATTGTGTATGCCATATTGCTGAATTCTTTCTTCCTGACAGGAATAAACAGGTTTCGCTAAATCCTGCAATAACGATCAAGATGCTGTATGAGAACGAGATTCCCTCTCTCTATCATGACGAACGCTTTTCCATGGCTCTTAGCTATGAGGGAGATGAGGATAAAAAGGATGTGATTGCCGCCGTCGGCTATCTCGATGGCCAAATCGTCGGCATCGCAGGCGCAAGCAACGATTGTGATACCATGTGGCAGGTCGGCATTGATGTTCTTCCGGGGTACCGCCGTCAGGGTATTGCTGCTACCCTTACCAGGCGTCTGACCGATGAAATCCTGTCTCTGGGTAAGGTCCCCTATTATGGTACCGCCTGGTCCAACCTTGCCTCAAAAAACAATGCAATCAGGTGCGGCTACCGTTCTACCTGGGTTGAAATGGCTGCCAAAGAAATTACGGATGCTATGGAAATGATCGGTGAAAACAACGACAAGCGGTAAACCGCTTGTCTTAGGTTAATCAATAATAGATCTGGTCCTCGCCCGTAATCGCATCGTTCACCTTTTTCTCTGACCAGCCGATGGCCCCCTCTACATCCCGCCTGGCAATAAACTGCCACAGGGTATCGGTATTGGCATACAGCTTTTCCTTACCATGAAGTATGCAGAATCTCTCCCAGAGCATAATCACTGCTTCACGGAAGGAATAATAGATCAGCGGCATAAGCATATTGCCGGATAGAATAGCAAGCTCATGATGAAAATCAAACGCTTTCTCACTGGCTTCCTTTATACCGGATGCTTTCGCGATCCCATCTGCATAATTTCGAAGGACATCTATATCCTCCTTCTTCATCTCAGGAATTGCAAGACGCAAGGCCAGAATACTCAGTGCCTGCCGTATCTCCAGGATGGAGCGGATTTCTTCCGCTCTGAGTACTCCTCCGTTATAATTCAAAATCGAAATCAAGGTCTCCATAGTTCCCGTTTTACGATAATCTGCAATAAAGGTTCCAATCCTTGGCCGGATGGTCAGGAAGCCTTTTCTTGCCAACTCCAAAATTCCGCTGTTTACCACTCCACGGCTTACCTGCATTGACTTGGCAAGCTCCCGTTCCGGCGGAAGCTTCTCTCCGACCGCCAATCTTCCCGATAAAATCATTCCCTCCAGCTCCTGTATAAATAATTCCTTCAGGGAAGGAGCCGATAATTTTGTAAACTCCATACTATAACCTCCATAATGCCGCACAGCGTGTATACAATTAGCACGGAAGAACATGGTGTGATCACCACTCACATGAACTTGCGGTTTTCTCTGATTCTCTCTGTTTTCTTCGACGGAAGACCTCGTCTTTCATCTGGAAAGAAGTTCTTCTCCATTACTATTCCCTGTCACTGGTATAACCAGATGCCACACTCAGATTATATTGTATCATATGCTTAAATGCAAGAGAATTTTATATCTAAAACGCTGAATAATCCATGCATTCTTGACTTTGTTAAAATAATGACGATAATATAATTATATGGTACTTCTGGTCGGACCAGGAATATCACATCATATCTTATAAGGGTAAGGAGAGAAAAATTATGTTTACATTCAATTATGGTGCAGGAGCAAATGCGATATCCGTATGGCTTGTCTGGATTCTGGTATTTGCGCTCCTCTTCGCAGCAAATGAATTGGCAAGACGGTCTACTGTCATTGGATTTTTGTGCTTTATTGTCCTGCCAACCGTTTTATCTGTTCTATGGTTTACCGTATTAAAAGACACTACCTACACGGATTGGTTCCATCTGGCCAAGGTCTACTCCTCAACCGCCGGCTGCATCGGCTTCTGGTGTATCCGCCATGTCCAGGGCACAAATAAAAAAACAGGGAAGGTCTGGAGACTCTCCGATCACAAATGGGTCCTCTGCTTCCCTCCTGCAATCCTGGCAATTAATATTCTTGAAGCAGTGGCCCGAGATATTGAAGTTGGTATAAGATATCCTCTGGGCGGTATTTTAGCCGATGATGCCATGTATGTGCTCGGCGGCCCCTGGAACTTTATGAATGCTCTTGCCGGTATCCTGAACATTATCGCCATCACCGGCTGGTTCGGTATCTGCGTCCGTAAGG